>NZ_JAUBPW010000135.1:0-4809 GCF_036700965.1 Microcoleus sp. Pol8_D6
ACTAATTATGAAATGGAACCGAAAGATAAAAAATAAAGGCAACTTAGTTAATGCAGTTTAGATGTTTGACAGCTTATCTAATGTCGAAGACCTCCTTACAAATAGTAATATTTTGTGCATTAGGGACAGATTGATATTCTTTCACTATTTTTATAAACGGAACTAATTATGAAACCTAATCCACTAAAAGAGCAGAAACAATCAACCGCTATCCCAACTGTTTTGAGTCCAGACCAACTTAAAATAGCTCAGTTGCAAGTTCACTTAAAACTCCTTACCAACTGATCGATACTGCTTTCAATCTTGAAACAGCCCTTCAACCATTCCAACAAGCAAAAATCATCGGTATAGACTGCGAAACAACAGGGCTTGACCCCTACAAAGCCAAAATTAGATTGTTACAACTTGCCATTCCTGACCATCCAGTAATCATTGTAGATTTATGGGCCATTGAACCGAGTTCCCTCGAACCATTACGCTTGCTCTTAGCGAGTCCTGCACTGAAGGTAGGTCACAACCTCAAATTTGAATGGCAAATGCTCGCTTTTGCCGGACTGGAACTATCCAAACCCTTTTTCGATACCTATTTGGCTTACCGAGTGCTGACGGCTGGACTAAAACGCCATTTGTCCCTAGATGCTGTCACTGAGAATTTGTTGAAAGTAAAGCTAGACAAAACGCAGCAAGTTAGCGATTGGTCGGGAAACTTAACACTCGCTCAACTGCAATATGCTGCTACCGATGCTGCAATCTTACTCCCGCTGGCTGCTGCTCTGCAACAAAAACTGAAAGCTTCTAAGCTTTGGAAAACTGCTTTACTAGAGTTTGCTTGTCTGCCTGCGGTGGCTTCTATGGAACTCAACGGAATGCTTTTAGATAGAGAACAGTGGAAAGTTTTGGGAGTGAAGCTCTGTTATCAACGCGACTCTCTTTTAAAACAAATTAATTCGCAACTCCATCGACCTAACCCTCACCAACAAATCTCTCTGCTGCCAGAATTTACGGATACAATTAATCCTCGCTCTCCCAAGCAAGTCTTAGCCGCTTTGCAAGAGAAAGGTATTCCTATTACTTCCACTAGCTCTCAACATTTAATTCCTTTGCAAGGCGAGTATCCCGTTATTCGAGCACTGTTAGAATACCGCAGTTTATCGGCTCGTATCGATACTTTTGCTTTGGTTTTACCTGAACGCATTCACCCGATTACAGGGCGCATTCATCCCAATTGGTTTCAGATTGGTGCTAGATCAGGACGGTTTAGTTGTCGAGAGCCAAATTTAACGAATATCCCCAGAGATAAGGAAACCCGACAGTGTTTTAAAGCTGCACCCGGTTACGTCCTGCTCAAAGCCGATTACAGCCAGATTGAACTGCGGATCATGGCGAAGGTTTCGGGCGATCGCACGATGGTGAAAGCCTACTCTCAAGGGGAAGATTTGCACTCTCTGACCGCTTCTTTGGTACTGGCAAAACCTTTATCTAAAATTACTGTCGAAGACAGACAGCTCGGCAAAATTATTAACTTCGGTTTAATTTATGGCATGGGAGCACAGAAATTTAAGAATATGGCTCAAGCAGAGCATGGAGTCACTTTAACGCTGCAACAAGCTTCACACTTTCGTAAGAAATTCTTTGAATCCTATACAGGTATCAAACAATTTCACGGCAAAGTTCGGAGCGCCTGGAGCCGAGGTATTCGAGAGAGTCGGACAGTCTTAGGCAGAAGGAGATTATGGTCAAAAGATACTAAACCGCTGCTTAACAAAATGCTAAATAACCCAGTTCAAGGGATGAGTGCTGACATTACTAAACTCGCTCTTGCTCTACTTTTTATGCCTCTGAGTAGCACTGGTGGTAAACTGATTTGTGTCGTTCACGATGAAATTTTAATAGAGTGTCCTCTTGAAGAAGTGAGGCTAGTTAAAGCCTTGCTTAAAAAATGTATGGTGAGAGCTGGGAATAAGTTTCTCTCTCCGATTCCTTGCGAGGTAGAAATTAAGGTAATGGAAAGTTGGGGAGGGTGAGAGATTACCGGGGAAAGATTGGGGAATGAGGAGTAGAGAGAAACCGCACCGCAGCCATTGCTGTGAAAATTCCACTTCCTCACCACTCTCCATTCCCCACTCCCCTAACAGTCACCGCATAATTCCTCGCCCAACCTCCCACCCCCTAAACAACGATTGTTTTGGTGCAAGTGAACAGTTGATTTCAAAACATAATGAATGTAATTCTTACTGTTAGTAACCAAGCCGCAAATATCGTTGGTAAGTTAGCAAAATGCGCTATTGCCATGCTGCAGCAAGCTGAATACAGCAATCCTAAATCATTATCAAGACTATGATACAATTATATGCAATACTTGATTGTGACCATAAAAAAATGGGCGTTGCATAATAGTGATATGAATTGAGGTTAAATCTAATGAAATGTCCTGAATGTGGCTCCAGCCATATCCGTAAAAATGGCAAGATGAGAGGGAAGCAAAATCATATTGGTGTCGATTGTCATCGTCAGTTTATTGATGTTTACACAATCTCCAAAGGATACTCAGATGAAATTAAAGCGCAATGTTTGAAAATGTATGTCAACGGCATGAAATTTCGAGGTATTGAGCGCCTCACAGGAGTCCATCACACCACCGTCATTAATTGGGTCAGACAAGTAGGAGAACGCCTACCGTCCGCCTATGACGAGCGAGACCACTCCAGAAGTGGGGGAGTTGGATGAACTAGAAACTTTTGTAGGGCAAAAAAAAATCTGGTTGTGGACAGCAGTAGACCACTTTAAGCAGCGTTCTGTTGAACGTCCGGTTTCAGTGGGACGACAAATATACTCAGCAACAGTTCGATGCTGTAAAGAAGCACCTTGTAAAGTGGCTAGAGTATAAGCGATAGAAATGACTAAAACGAGCGCCATTAACCGCCGCTCGTTGACTTTTGTATTTTCCAGATTATAGCCTCCGGTTTTTAAATCTCGAAACATTGTTTCGATGCCCCATCGAGCGGCATAAACGGAGAGAGTCCGAGGTAAACTTTTCAAACTCGTCAGAATATACCAAGGTTCTTTTGGACCTCTACCTCGATATTTTCGTTTCCAGTACGCCGCTAAATTAAAGTCTCCAAGGTGATGCGCTTTGGTACAATAAATGTTGGCGTAAAATCGAGATTTTTCCGGTTTAATATTTAAGTCTTTGAGTGCTCGATAAACTGCATCATCATCGGCAATAC
Source organism: Microcoleus sp. Pol8_D6 (assembly GCF_036700965.1). Lineage (NCBI taxonomy): Bacteria > Bacillati > Cyanobacteriota > Cyanophyceae > Oscillatoriales > Microcoleaceae > Microcoleus > Microcoleus sp. Pol8_D6. The sequence continues at coordinate 3,228 of NZ_JAUBPW010000135.1, forward strand.
AAGTGCCTTTTTTCTGCCGCAATGCGAAGTCTATATTCCTTTGCTTGAGCCAATAAGCCAGTTGGACGCTGTGAAATTCAGGCATCGGCTAAGACCAGAACTGGATAAGGCTTCAACAGCCGCAATACCGGAGTTAAAACTTTTTTTTGTTCGCGCAAGTTACTACTTCCTTTTTTGGGTAAGATTTCCCAATAAACGGGAATAGCGTGTTTCCCCCAAGCTAAACTTAACACGATTAAATTTCGCTCTTGCCATTGCGTTCGATCGATAATTAAGAACAAATGTCCTTGATGAATGAGTTGGAGTTTCTTGATTCGTCTTCGTTGTTGTCGATTGCTCGGTTGGTGGCGAAACTCTTGTTTGACGAGCTGTTTGATGAGGGGAAACCACAACAGCTTTGCTGTGAGTTGAGGTAAGTCTAAAAACCGTTGCAAGTTTCTCACTCGACTTTCATACTTTATCAGTTGTGGAAACTTGTTAGCTAAAGTAGATAAGCTGACATCTCGATAGCTTTGTAACATTAACACTAACAATTGTAGCGTTAGATACTGGCGAGGATTTAGATGCGTCTCGAAAACTTTTTGGTATAATTGAGGGAACATATATTTTGTGTGGGGGTCGCTGCGACCCCCAATTTTTGGGGATTACGATTGGCTAAAACCCTTATTCTACCTGATTTGCAGCCTCCTTGTCACCCCTTGAGATCTGCCAGTTAAACGTCAATTTAAGGATGCAGTTGTGACTTAAATGTCAACTGCTTGAGTTCCTCTTGATTCCAGTTGCCGAACTTGGCGGCAGCTTCGTAGGTGCTTTGCAAGAACTCTAACAACATCTGATCCGGTGATTCTGCCTCGCGGACAGCGTCATAGGGCAAAATAAACTCGCCCAATTCTTGACTGTAAAATGCAGCATCGGGACGAATCGTAGCCTGCTTAAACCCATCGGGTTCTGGGTACGCATAGGAATAAAACGCTGGGTATGATAATCCGGCTCCGGGCCAAAATCCGGCACTACTGACTTCCTGGGAATAGGCTTCTTTTGCCACTGCATCCGGTAGATTTGGCACCCCTCCCGGATGCTCAGGAGCCGATCGCCCAGAAAAGCGAGTCACTGCTAAATCAAAACTCCCCCAGAAAAAATGAACCGGACTAACCTTGCCGGAAAAATGTGAACGAAATTCTCGAAAGACGCGATCGGACTGTAGCAGCACTCGCCAGCATCGATTGGCATAATCCGCATCATAAGCGGCATGAGTTTCATCCTGCTCAAATCGAATTGGGTCTGGGACTTCATTCGGTTTGGTGTTGATCGTGATGTGAATATCCAATGCTCTGAGAGTTTCCATCACGGTTTGATAAAAATCAGCGACCGAGCGAGAGTAGAGTGTGATCGCCCGTCTTGCCCCTTCGCTGGTTTGAATCACCAACTCATGATCAATGAAATCAAAGTCGATTTGAAAGATGCGGCTGCCATAGGGAATCGTGGAAGTGGTCAGTCCCCGAACGGTTATACCACTTCTCCAAAAATATGCTACAATAGCACTTCTAGCAAAAGGACGATTGTATGAAAGTAAATTACCAAG
>NZ_JAUBPW010000043.1:0-58309 GCF_036700965.1 Microcoleus sp. Pol8_D6
CTCACAACTTCCCGCTTGACTTGGCTGCTGGTGAAACAACTCCCGTAGCTTTGGTTGCTCCTTCTATCAATGGCTAATTTTTAGCTATCGATTGACAAAAAGCGCTCCTAGTAATAGGGGCGCTTTTTGTTTGGGGAAAAATATTTTCCTAGAACTGTTTCTATCCGTTAAATCCCTTAAATCCGTTACCCCCCTTACTTCCGTTACATCCATCCGTGACATTTCTTCTTGCTTTTTACTTATTTTTTCTTCCTTTATTCCTTAATTTTTTATGATTACTATAGAATATAGCCACTAGGCCGATCGAGATACTGTGACATACTCCACGGGCGAAATCTTATATTATGGTCTAGGATTCCAATAGTCGGATTCAGAATATGTTGGGCTTGCTATAAAGTGTTCGCTAGCAGCAATGCAATTGTGTCAATTCCAGAATCTAACCATAGACAAATGTAGCTGATCGGGAGTCGCTCCTCACCGTCCCAAGCGCTCTATTTCTAAAGAGGATTTGTATTATGAAAGATGGACAAGAAGTACGCCGCGTCTCCACAGCCGTCATTGCCGGTGTTTGCGGGTTGGCTTTACTGACGGGAGGGGGCATTGCCTGGTGGACTGCGAACCGTTCGCCAACCCCCGCAGATACGCCGTCTTCTGCTCAGACTACCGCTCCGGCGCTGTCCCCAAGTCCAGCGGAATCTCCTGCTGTAGTTATCCCCGTACCCCTTCCAAATCCTGTACAAGTGCCACAGGTTCAGACGCCACAGGTTCAGACGCCGCAGGTTCAGACGCCTAACGCTCTGATCCCAAAATCGCCGCAGCCAAAGCCTTTGCCGCAGACTGATGTCCAGACAGTGCAAGTCTACTGGGTTAAAGATGCCAGCGGCAAATTTGAGGGAGTTCCTACGAAAGTAGCGGTCAAACAAGCTGACAAGCCTGATGCAGCTTTACAAGCTGCTTTTAACAGTTTGTTGGCTGGGCCGAAGGATGCAACTGTTTCTAGCGAAATTCCTAATGGGACAAAACTCAGGGGTTTGAGTGTTAAGAATGACGGAGTTTATGTCGATTTGTCGGCCGAATTTACTTCGGGGGGAGGGAGCAATTCGATGACTGGCCGGTTAGGGCAAGTTATCTATACGGCTACGAGTTTACAACCGAATACCAAGGTTTGGATTTCGGTGGAAGGCAAGCCTTTAGAACTTTTGGGTGGCGAAGGTTTGGAGGTGGCTCAGCCGAGTACACGCCAAAGTTTTGACAAAAATTTTCCCCTTTAGTAATTATGAGTCATTAGTTACAAGTGATTAGTCATCGGTCTGAAAGCCGAGAATAGAAATTGATAACTGATGACTCATGACTGAGGATTGAGGATTGAGGACTGGCAACTAATGTTCAGTGCTTCGTAGTTAGGCTAAACGCCCGAAAGTGTAGGGCTTGCTGTTCGATCCGGCTGGCAAGCCGATCGCACACCATATTACACAGCTCAAAAATTAACTCGTCTTGCACCTTATAATAAGCTGAAGTCCCTTCACTCCGGCGAGTGAGGATACCAGCTTGGAGCATGAGTTTTAGGTGCTTAGAAACATTGGCTTGACTCGTTTGAGTAGCTTCGACCAATTCTTGCACGCATTTTTCGCCGTCGCGAAGCAAGTTCAAAATTCGTAAACGCATGGGCTCGCTCAAAATACTGAAATACTCAGCAACTTGTTGCACAACCTCTTGCGGGACAGGCTGGGATGACTTCATCAAACTCACCGGAGAGAAGTGATCGGGAAATATTAGCATTTATTCTGTCCATAACAATAAAGTAATCCTTCAATCCGGATTAATTCGCATCAACACTTGACCGTATTCGACAGGTTCGCCATTTTGAACTAAAATTTCCATCACTTGACCGGACACTTCATCAGCATCGATCTCGTTCATCAGCTTCATCGCTTCGATAATACAGACTGTCTGGCCGACCTTGATGCGATCGCCCACATTGACAAAAGGTGGCTCATCAGGAGCAGCAGCGCGATAAAAGGTTCCTACCATCGGCGAGATAATTGGCACCCATTTCGTATCGACAGAAGCAGGTACGGCAGCAGGTACGGCGACAGGGGCGATGGGTGCAGGTGCAGCCAGATCCGCTGCTAAATTTTGGTCAACAGCAGGAGGTGACGCTAAGGTGGGGCTAGCAACAGCGCCCAACAGGCTCGGAGCGACACTCGCCACAGAAGCAGGGAGCGCAGCAGAGGTGCCTGGTGAACTTGCCAGAATGCCTTTGCGTACTGTCAGTTCGATATCCCCACTTTTTAAAGTGAGTTCCGAAATGCCAGTTTTGTCTAATACAGTTAGCAGGTCACAAAGCTGGTTTAAGTCTAGTTGCACAGCAGATTCAAGGGTAATTGAGAATTGAAAATTGAGAATTGAAAATTGAAAATTCAGAATCAGGCGAAGCTAGGAGCATCAACGACTTTGGAGGAAAAAGGGATAGTTTTTAAGCTGTGAGAGATGAGTATTGAATTTGGAATTCTTTAACTCATAACTCAGAACTAAAAACTAAAAACTCCCTTTTATTCCCTCGTTTCTATTCTCGGCCGAGGTACTTGTCTTCACGAGTATCAATCCGAATCCGTTCTCCAATGGAAATAAATAGAGGCACCATAACCTGAGCTCCGGTGGAGACGATCGCGGGTTTGCTGCCACCGGTGGCAGTATCTCCTTTGACTCCGGGATCGGTTTGCAGCACTTCCAAGACAACAGAGTTGGGCAGTTCCACTTCCATGATTTGGTCGTTCCAGCGCAGGATGCTGACTTCCATCCCTTCACTGAGGTACTTGACTCGATCGCCTATTTGCTTAGCATTGAGGCGACTTTCCTCGTAAGTTTCCATATCCATAAAGACGAACTCGTCGCCCTCTTTATAGGTATGCTGCATCACACTCTTTTCCAGGTTGGCTTGAGGCATAGTCTCGCCCGCCCGGAAGGTTTGTTCTACTACGTTTCCGGTTTGGACGTTTTTTAATTTTGTCCGCACGAAAGCCGAGCCTTTTCCTGGCTTGACGTGGAGGAATTCGATAACCCGCCACACGCCGTTATTCCATTCAATTGAAACACCTGGTCGAAAGTCGTTACTGGAGATCATATAAATTTTTGCGGGCAATCCCGTCGCCTTGAGGCACGGGGGAACTAAAGTCAGTCGATTTTAGATTTTAGATTTTAGATTTTAGATTTACTCCACAGATGAATTTGGGAGATTGAACCTTGGTCTAAAATTTTGATCTCTCCACGACAGGAGTCTGGGGATTGTATCCGTTTTTGAGCGGCTCAGGTTAAAGCCGCAGTCTAGCTGACGGCATCAAAAAGCAATTGGCATTTTATTTTACCGTTCAAAGGGAGCAAGTGCTTTACTGAAATGTTAATGGCAGTGGGCAGTGGGCTGTTGTCAGTTGACTGTTGACTGTTGTTAGTGGGCAACTCCTCCCTGATCAAACCAACAGGCACTTTAGATGGGTAGCAGCTTAGAGGGCGGGCAGCGCTGTGGGAAGATAAGAGAGGCAATAAAAGTTAAAGTTATGTTGCATTGGCCTAATTTCTCGATCGATACGTGCAAGCGCTGGGTCAAAACCGTCGCTTTAGCGCTCTTGCTGTTCACTCTCTCCCTGAGTTTCAGTGCAGTCTCCCATGCCAAACGCCCCAGCAGCAGTATGCCTGCAGGGAATGCGATTACGGACGGGCGGGCGCTGCTGCGCTTCGCTTTACCTATTGACAATCAGACTGTACGAGAGTTGCAAATTAGTCTCGAAGACATTGGCAACCACATACGGTCTAAACGTTGGGGACCTATTAGCAGCGATGTCAGCAAGGCTTCCAGGATTCTCAACCTTCGGGAATCTGACCTTTTAGAGAGTATTCCCGACGCCAAAAAGCCGGAAGCTGAGGCGCTAGTTGCAGGGGTCAAGGAGAAAATTGCTCAACTGGAAAAGGCTGTTGAGGCTAAAGACAGGGACAAAGTGATTGACTTGAAAGCCACAATCCTAGGTTCGGTAGGCGAAATCGAAGAGTTGATGGTGACAAAGTTTCCGTTTGAAGTGCCTGCCAAGTATGCTAATCTGCCTCAACTAAAAGGCCGCGCTACTGTGGCTGTACAAACTGAAAAAGGGGAAATTACTGTTGTGGTTGACGGCTACAGCGCCCCGGTTACGGCTGGTAACTTTGTGGATTTAGTCGATCGAGGTTTTTATGACGGTTTGCCGTTTATTCGATCGGAAGAATCCTACGTTTTGCAAACGGGAGACCCCGAAGGCAAGGATGTTGGTTTTATTGACCCAGCTACTGGCAAATACCGCAATGTACCGCTAGAAGTGCTCGTGAGGGACGAAAAAGAACCTATTTACGGGATTACTCTAGAAGATGCGGGGCGTTATCGCGACGAACCTGTTTTGCCTTTTTCTGCTTTCGGTACTGTGGCCATGGCCCGTACAGAAACTGACCCTGATAGCGCTTCTTCTCAGTTTTTCTTTTTCTTGTTTGAACCTGAACTCACGCCCGCTGGCCTGAATCTGTTGGACGGTCGCTATGCTGTTTTTGGTTACATGATTGAAGGAAAAGAAGTTTTGGAGCAACTGAAGCAGGGAGACAAGATTGTATCTGCTAAGGTAGTTAAAGGAATCGAAAATTTGGTGCGACCTCAAGTTTAATTAATGACGGCGATTGAAATCGCTTTTACACCAAAGTGACGGCGATTGAAATCGCTTTTACAGAAACAAAGCCCGCCTGCGCGGGCTGAAAAAATCAATAGTGACAGGAATTGAAATCTTTTCTAAATACAGATGACGGCGATTGAAATCACTTTTACACAGACAAAGCCCGCCGGAATCAGGCTGGAAGAAAAGATAATTTTTATAGTTTCGTTATTGAAAGTAGGAATTCAATCGAGAATATGGCTATTTTACAATTTTTATTGGTAATGGGTTTGGGCGGATTCGCAGGCTTGTTGATTGTAAAAAATGTGAATGAAAACAAGCAAAAGCAGCGGTTGGATGAGGCTTTTTATCAGTTGTTGGAAACTCAAAATAGTCAAATTGCGCTGATTCAACTGGCGGCTAATGCTAGGGTTGAAGCTGAAGTTGCTCAGCAGTATTTAACTCGGCAAGTTAAGATTTTTTCGGCGGTTTTAGAGGTAGATGATGAAGGAGATACTTTTTATAGGTTTCCTAGGTTGCGCTTACCACCGAGTTCGGGTAAGGAATGGTGAAGTGAGAAAGCGCGAGCGACTAATTCAAATTTATGCAAGTTAAAGATATCGGTGAACAAGGCCTTTTAAGAATATTGCAAAAATTCTGCCCCGCAGAGATAGTTGGTGATGATTGCGCTGTCATGGCTACAACTCCCAACAAATCTCTCGCTATCACTACCGATATGTTGGTGGATGGAGTGCATTTCAGCGATCGCACTACAGGGCCTTATTACGCAGGATGGCGCGCCGCAGCAGCGAATTTGTCGGATCTGGCTGCGATGGGAGCAAAGCCTCTGGCGGTGACTGTAGCCCTCGCTGTGGCGGCGGATACGGCTGTGGAGTGGGTTGAAGAGTTTTATCGGGGGATGACGGCTTGCTTGCAAGAATATCATACGCCGATCGTCGGTGGCGATGTTGTGCGATCGCCCGTGGTGACTGTGGCGATTACGGCTTTTGGACAAGTTGAGTGCGATCGTACCATTAGTCGGTCAAATGCGCGATCGGGCTGGGCGATTGTCGCCACGGGTGTTCACGGAGCATCGCGCGCGGGATTAGAATTGCTGTTAAATCCAGAATTCGGGCAAACTCTGGAAAAGGTCGATCGAGCTTCCTTAATTCTCGCCCACCAGCGCCCTAAACCGCGGCTGGATGTTTTGCCGGTTGTTTGGGAAATATTAGGTTCCGAAGGCGCGATTGAACCCCCCCTCAGTCCCCCCCTTAGTAAGGGGGGGAAGCAAGATTTCAATTCTCCAGATGCGATTGAACCCCCCCTCAGTCCCCCCCTTAGCAAGGGGGGGAAGCAAGATTTCAATTCTCCCCCCCTTAGCAAGGGGGGGCCGGGGGGGGTCAATTCTCCCCCCCTTAGCAAGGGGGAGCCGGAGGGGGTTCAATCGTCAATTGCAATCGCCGGAATGGACAGCAGCGACGGTTTAGCTGATGCAATTATTCAAATTTGTCGGGCTAGCGGTGTTGGCGCAAAAGTCGATCGCACAAAACTACCAATTCCCGATATTTTCAGCGAAATAGTATCAACCGAAAAAGCTTTAGATTGGGCATTATACGGCGGGGAAGATTTCGAGTTAGTGCTGTTTTTGCCGATCGCAAATGCTAAATTATTGGTAGAAAAAATCGGTAATGGTGCTGCGATTGTAGGAACAGCTACCGATAGCACCGATATCTGGTTGACTGATAGCAGCGGCATTTATCCTGATTCTAGATTAAAGCTCGATCGAGGATTTCAACACTTCTGAATTATCTCGTTTGTCCGCATAGGCGGACTTAGTTTGTGTAGACGCGGTTTCAACCGCCTGGTTTTTGCCCGTTACAGATTTTCCGCCAGCGAACCGTTGACTCTGTTATTGTAGGCAGTCGCCAGATTATTTTGGGTTTGCATCCATTTTTCACTGCCGGGTTCGCGATTATTTAAAACTATTTGATAACCAGTAATGGCAATTTCAATATTATTGGCTTTATTTCCACTGGGAAAGTCACTAATATGAATACTCAAATTTTCAATAAGACCGATAATTGAGCTAATTGTTTCTGAGTTTTCACCGGCAATTAACTTCTGCGCCACTTGCTGTAAAGTCTCGGCAAAAGTGGCATTAAGGAGATGCTGTCGCCCTTCCAGCATGGGGTGAATTACTGCTGTATCCCCGTTGCTATCTTGTTCGGCTTGCAATAATTCTAGGAAAAAATTTGCATACTCTTGGAAATTTTCACTGACAGAGTTATTGCTATCTACGTCATCGTTCATATCGATGAGTTGCGCTAGGTAACGGGCTAGATGTCGGAGGAATTTAGCGCCATTTTCCCCTCCTTGTTCGGCCAAGGTTGATGCTACTAACTCGCAAGTTTCCAGAAATCCGCGATCGAGTAATTCTGAGTTATCCTGTAATATCTGCGATTCGTCTCCATTGGGGGCATTCAGCAGGGTGTGAATTAATTGCAGATAGGCTTGGGCACTGTTTTCTTCCATTATGGGGAGTTGTGAATAACACCGGAATAGATTTTATCATGATTGGGGGTGGGTTTTTGGGGTTGTTTCTGATTTTTGATGATTTTGACCGCAGATGTTGGCGGATGTACGCGGATGGACGCTGATAGATACGGTTATCTAGGTTTGCAGTTAATCTTAACGCCTAGATAATGCTACCTTGGGCATTAATCTATCCAAAATTTGCTCGATCGCAATTACTGTCCAATCAATATCAGCTTCTGTGGTTTCTAGTCCGAGAGTCAAGCGGATTCCACCAACGGCGCCGATTTCGTCATATCCCATTGCTAATAATATCGGACTGGGAGTTAGTTTGCCGCTGCTACAAGCAGAACCGGAACTAATGCCAATTCCTGCTAAATTTAGCTGCCGCACCAGAGTTTTGCCTGTGATTCGCCCTGTATCTCTTTTTTGGTAAGGGCGGGAGGAAGGGGAGATTATGCAAAAACTTACGTGGTGTGGGAGTCGGAAATATCGATCGCCAGTTGGTACTAAACTGGGTACGTGGGATAATCGGTCAAAAAGTCGATCGCGCAATGCAATTAACCTCGGCGTTTCCACATCTATTTCCTGCAAAGCTAACTCCGCCGCTACCCCAAAACCGACAATTGCCGGCACCGCTTGCGTCCCGGAACGCAGTTTCAATTCTTGGCCACCGCCCCCCAACATTGGCACTAATTCTACTCCCGGACGCACGTAAAGTGCGCCTGCACCTTGTGGCCCGTAAAGTTTGTGACTGGAAACCGAAAGCAAGTCTACGGGCAGTTTCTGCACGTCAACTTGCAGCTTGCCGGCAACTTGAACTGCATCGGTATGAAACATGATATTGCGATCGCGAGCAATTTGTCCTAATGCCTCAATTGGTTGCAGCGTGCCAACTTCACTTTGTCCGTAAATGATCGAAATTAACACTGTATTTGATCGCAGCGACTCTTGCAAATCCAAAGGGTGAATTCGTCCAAATTTATCCACCGGTAGGCGCGTCACTTCCCATCCCAACTGTTCGAGTTGTCGCGCCGGTTCTGCTACAGCGGAGTGTTCTACGCTGGAGATAATAATATGCTGTGGCTTTGTATAAAGACGGGCAATTCCCAGAATTGCCAAATTGTCCGCTTCAGTGCCGCCACTGGTAAAAATTATCGATTCCGGTAGCGCGTTAATCAAGCTAGCAACCTGCATTCTTGCTAATTCTAAAGCTGTCGCCGCCCTTTGTCCCCACTCGTGCAAACTGGAAGGATTTCCCCACTGCTGAGTGAGAGCTTTTTGCATGGCTTGAATCGCTTCTGGGCGTGTCGGCGTTGTAGCACTATAGTCGAGATAAATTTGCATGGCTTTAATTAAATGACGAACTAATAATGAATGATTGACTACCTAATGAATAAGGCACTTATCCTAAAGGCATAAATGATTATTGACTCATGACTCATGATTGTTAAATTATGACTGATCGCAACCGCCAATTGCCAACTAATAACGGCAAGTCAACTCACAACTGTCAAATCCCAACTCCCAACAGTCAACTCCCAACCCTTCTGTCTTGCAAGCTGTCAACTGTCAACTGCCAACTGTCAACTGACTAATGACTTCCGGGTTTGCAGACGTTGTAATCTTCGTGCGACAAAACTTTTTGGGGAATTAAGAAAGTGCCGCAATCTTCACAAAGCATTCTGTAGTTGCGAGTTACAGGAATACTGATTATCAAACGGTTGTGACGCAGGCGTTTGCCGCCGAAATCTCTGTAATTCTTATTTTCGCCCAAAGCTGCTATAATTGCGCGGGCTTTAGTAACTACGTGGTCTGGCAGACCTCTGAGATCGATGATATCTCTAGCAAATGATGCTTCCCTCTCTTGTTTTTTGGTTTGTTTTTGTGTCAGCACTTCAACGTAATGCTGCTGCGCCACCAACTCTTGCGTGCAGCGATGGCACGCTTTACCATATCCTTTGTGACCGCACGGAAAAATTCTTTTTCTTTTAGCCATAAAGCAGCGGTATAGGGTTTGACCCACGCCCCTGAATGCTGCTACCCTACCAGTGATGCTTCCGGCATCGAGGCAGTTCTACAAGACGCAAAATCTATTCCCTTGCATAAATTTAATAGGTTGTAACTTTACTTGATCCAATAACTTTGAACTTTGGTTCGGCTAATAACCTCTATTTTTTTTAAAATTTTGTGACTGTATTGTATTATCATTTACTCGGTTTGTGTTGTGCTGGGCTGGTGGCGATCAATCTGGCGGGCTGCGGACAAACAAAGCAAGACGTGCAGAATTTACCTCTCAGTCTGGCTCCATTGCCTCAAGACCCCTTGTTGCAAGTATACTTCAATCAGTCGATCGCTTCGAGTTATACAGAGCCTTACCGCCAGCAAACTAGACCTGGAGATGATTTAGAAAACTTGATCGCTGTGGCGATCGCCAGTGCTGAATCGACGGTAGATGTAGCGGTTCAGGAGTTTCGATTGCCAGGTATTGCGAGGGTTTTGGCCGATCAACAGCGATCGGGAATTAAAGTGAGATTAATTGTCGAACATATCTATAGTCGCCCTTGGAGCGATTTTACAGCTCAGGAGTTAGGGAAATTACCGGAAAGAGAGCGCGATCGTTATACCGAATTTGTGCAACTTGCCGATACCAATAAAGACGGTAAATTAACGGCCGAGGAAATCAAACAAAATGATGCTTTGGTAATTGTCAAGGATGCGGGTATTCCTGTAATTGATGATACTGCTGACGGCAGTAAAGGCAGCGGTTTGATGCACCACAAATTTGTGGTAATTGATGGCAAAACCGTAATCGTCACTTCTGCTAATTTTACCACAAGCGATATACATGGCGATTTCAAGACAGCCGCAAGTCGCGGCAATGCGAACAATTTACTGAAAATAGAAAATGCTCAATTAGCGCAACTGTTTACTCAAGAATTTAACATCATGTGGGGCGACGGGCCCGGAGGAAAACCGGACAGCAAGTTTGGCATCAAAAAACCGTTTCGTCAAGTGCAAAAAGTAAGAGTAGGGAATTCGACACTTGCGGTGCAATTTTCGCCGACTTCCCAGACTTTGCCTTGGGAAAAAAGCGTTAACAGTTTGATAAATCGAACTTTAGGTAGTGCGAAAAAGTCGGTCGATTTGGCATTGTTTGTATTTTCGGCTCAGCGGTTGTCAAATACTTTGGAAATTGAAGCTAGCCGGGGAGTTGCGGTGCGAGCTTTAATTGACTCTAATTTTATTTATCGCTCTTACAGTGAAGGGTTGGATATGATGGGGGCGACTTTGATGCAAGATTGCGGGTTAGAAACTGACAATCGCCCTTGGAGAAAGCCGCTGACTACGGTGGGAGTCCCGCTGTTACCAATGGGCGATCGCCTGCACCACAAATTCGGCGTTGTGGACGGCAAAACGGTGCTTACAGGTTCTCACAACTGGAGTGAGGCGGCAAATCACGGGAATGACGAGACGCTGCTGGCGATCAAGAGTCCCGTAGTTGCAGCCCATTTTGAGCGGGAGTTCGATCGGCTTTACAAAGGTGCAATTTTGGGAATTCCCGCCCGAATCAAACAGAGAATTGATGCTAAGAAAAAAGAATGCGATTCACTACAAGCAGCATCAAAATTGCCGAGTGCTAAACCTCAAATTGCTGCGGGAAAAAAGTTAGTTAATTTGAATGCCGCGACTCAGGAAGAATTAGAAACTTTGCCTGGGGTTGGCCCGAAGTTAGCCGAGAGAATTATTGCAGCGCGACAACAGCAACCTTTCACCTCTTTGGACGACGTGGCGCGGGTTCAGGGCATTGGGGACAAGCTTTTAGAGAGATGGCGCGATCGAGTAACTTGGTAGTTAAGTTCGTACTCAGGACTTCATTCCTGACTCCACAAAGTTCGCACGCACTCAGGAGTTCAGTTTTCCCTTGCGCAACTCAGGATCAAAGACTCAAGTCCTCACTAGAAACCTATTGGATCTACTTTGACAACACCTCAGCTCTCAAGTTAAAATAACTTCTAAACAAAATGCTATCTATTCACCTGAGAGGTAGAGAGAGATGGAACACGCCAGATTTGTTACGGGGAGGCCACAAATCAAATTTCTAGCTATTTTTCTGGGGGCAATTTTTTTGACGCTAGCAGCTTTCACAGTTAGCGCCCAGCAGAGTAGCGAAGCACAATTTAGGGTCAAAAACGAAAACGCTTTTAATATTAATTTAATTCAATTTAAGCGCACTGAATATGTAGGTCCGTGTGCCGGTACTGTCTTCTCCCCTGATTCGCAAAGCGCTCGATTTGTCTCCAGCAAGACTCCTCCCGGCCCTAACAGAAGGGTAATGATTAAAAATGTGACTAATGGCATGGAAACTAACCCCTATCCTTACACAGACCGAGGTTACAATAAAGGTGAGTTCTCCGAGGATTTTGGATTTAAGTTGGGTAACAGTCACAAAACAAGAACTTTTTCGGTCTTAGAGGGAGAAAATAAGTTTCTCTATGAAATTAAAGAAAATGACCAAGTTATAGAACAGGGTGCGCTTACGGCTGAAGTTTCTATACAAAACTTAGGTACTTTTCCCCGTCAGCAAATTTGTCAAGATCAGGTAGAATGTCGGGATACTTCTGATTGTCGCGATCGTAAAGGCAGAAAAAGAAGTTGCAGACAAGAGTGTTTTCCTGTTCAACAATGTCGCTGTCCCTAACTACTTTCTGTCCAAAAAATATTTTTTTATTTAATTAAGGCCAGAAGACAAAGAAAAATAACAAACCAGAAACAAGATAAGTTATTAGTCGTTACCAGGCAGAGCCTGGTAACGCAGATCCGGAGGCTCTGCCTACAATTTTCATGGAAGCAAACGAGGCAGAGCCTCGCTTACATCGGTTCCCAGGCACAGCCTAGGAACCAGTTAAGAAAAGTGAGTTTTTGTGGAACAGGCAAGATGCCTGTTCCACGAGAAATCAAGTAATGGGGTGAAAGTAAAATGCGGCTCCTAACACGATGTATGTTGCTAAAAGCAACACTCCTTCGAGCCAATTCGATCGCCCGTCAAGACTAATTAGATTAGCAATTGTCACGGCAATGGCAACTGCAACTACTTCAAACGGATTGAAGTTTAAATCCATCGGCTGATGAATTATTAATCCGATAATTACCAACACCGGCGCTACCAGCAAAGCAACTAGCAAACTTGAACCCATTGCGACAGAAACTGACAAATCCATATTGTTTTTCATGGCAACTCCCACCGCAGTTACATACTCTGCTGCGCCGCCAACAATCGGCAACAGAATTACCCCTGTAAACAGTGGCGTCAATCCCAATCCTTTGGTAGTTTCTTCGACAACACCCACGAAAATTTCTGATTCAAAAGCAACAGCAACAGTTGAGGCAACTAGCACTCCTATCCACAACCACAAATTCGGTTTGTGCGTAGTAGATTCTTCTTTGGTATTTTGAGAATTTTCTGACTCGAGTTCTAGTAAGCTAACATCGTAAAGATAGCTGTGGGTTTTTAATGAAAATAGCAGAGTTAGAGCGTAAACTGCGATTAGGACGATCGCAGTTATTAAGGAAAGATTCTGAATGGCTGCGGGTTCGACTCCATTGGAGGTGTAAATTACCATTGTCGGCAGCAGAATAGCAATCACTGCTAGAGTCATTGTAGAACCGTTTACCCGCGCGATAATGGGTTTAAATTCCTGTTCTTTGTAGCGGATTCCTCCTAACAGCATGGAAAATCCCATGACCAAGAGCAAGTTGCTGATAATTGTACCGGTTATACTGGCTTTCACAATGTCAATTAAGCCAGCTTTCAGAGCAACTATTGCAATAATTAATTCCGTAGCATTGCCGAAGACTGCATTTAATAAGCCGCCTATGGAGGGGCCTGTAACGATCGCCACTTCTTCTGTTGCTGTGCTCAACCAAATCGCCAGAGGTATAATGCCTAAAGCGGATGTGATGAAAACTGCCAGGGAACCCCAGTGCAAATACTCAGCGGCGATGGAAATGGGGATGAAAATTAACAGCGCTATGGAAAGAATTTTTTTGATTGACATAGGAACTCGGATGGTGTACGGAAGGGTGAGGTCGAGTTGTCGGGGCGATCGCAAAGTTGATTTTACACTATTCAACTATTCTCTGACAATTCTGGTGGCGAGTGCGATCGATAATTGGGAATATTTAACCGCAAATGCACCTAGAGCGAGGCAGATTGAATATAATAGAATTATATCGACCTCGGTAAAAAGATATGTCTCAATCTGTAGTGCCAGTTGTTGAATCAAAGCAAATTGATACTTCACCCACCTTGACTTTTGAAGAATACCGATTTTATCAAACTGATTCCGATTTACAATATGAACTGTACAAAGGCAAATTAATTCCGATGCCAACCGCAACAGTTTTACATATCAAAATATGCGAATATTTAGTTTACAAATTGCAGCGTTACCTAGCTGAACACAATCTTGACTTAGTAGCAAAAACAGGTTTAGGAGTAAGAACAGAAGAAGATACCTCTCGGATTCCTGATGTAGTTGTTTGCACTCAAAGTCTTTTGGAACAAGCTGCAGCTAGACCAGGTTCTGGCATCCTCGATTTTGACGAAAAGCCGCTGTTAGTCATAGAGGTAGTGAGTCAAAATCGGCGCGCCGATTATGTGATTAAACGAGCTGAGTACGAACTAGCTAACGTACCTGAATATGTCATTGTTGACCCTACACCTAACAAAGAATTGGTGCGAGTTCTAGCCTTTCCTGAAGGTGAAGACATCTATACCCAGACTGATTTTAGGGCGGGGCAACAAATGGTGTCTGTAGTATTTCCCAATCTGACATTATCAGTGAATGAAATACTGTCTCCGCCATTAGTTGAAGGGTTGATTAAAGCGGAACAAGCTCGGTTCCAGGAACTTGAACAACGTGCTGAAAGATTGGCGGTGAGGTTGCGAGAATTAGGAGTAGATCCCGATCGCATTTAGGAGCTGGGATTACCCACAAGTCAGGAGTTAATTGTTATTAGTTATATCCAATCTGTTAGGAGCGTAATTATTCAGATATCTATGCTCGACCTCTGCGTGAATCCGCGTTCATCCATTGTCATCTGCGGTTGCAATATTCTCTTTTTTTAACCGCAGATACAGGCAGATAAACACAGATTAACGCAGATGAATTAGATCTATCGATCGGGCTTGATACTGTGCAACTATTCAACCCAACGCACCCGCACAAAATGAGCTTCGCGTCCCCAGAAGTCGTGACTTACAGTAATATCAACAACACTCAAATTAAACGGAATAGCAGTTGTGACGTACCGCTGAGCCAGAGATCCCACATCAGGAGCTAACTGAGCCGCCGCCGCCGCTGCTGCACCCAAACCTAACAGTTGCAGAATGGGCCCGCGAGGCAGGGCTAAATTGATGCCAACAGCAAGTCCTGCCGTTAGCAGCATTGCCACCGACAAATTCGTGCCACAGCGGGGATGTACAGCTAAATCCCACTCTCCGCTGGCAATCCGCTGCAAAGCTTCGCGCACTGCCTGACGCAACTGTGCAATGTTAACGTGGCCATAAAGATAAAACCCTTGGTCTGTGGACATCCCGCCCAATAACTCATTATCGGTTCTTGCTGTGGTCGCACCAAACGATTGGCCCAGTACCCAAACAGTAGCGTGTTCTAAAGCATGAACTTGGCGCAAAGTCAATACTTCCTTCAAACCGGGCACAAAATTGAGTTGTCGCAACAAATCAGCATCTTGAGTCCGCTGCGGGGCAAAGTCGAAGGGAAACTGGCCGGTGCGGCCGGAAGCAGAAGCAGTAGTTGTCATATCAAAACGCCTCCATTAACTCGATTAAGTGGATATTTAACATTAGCAATTGGATTGAGAAAAAGCAGGTCATAAATTATCAATAGTTTTGACTTTAAAACCTAGCAATGGCAGGTTTTGTGCAAAAATTATTAGCCCTCAACCTGCCCTTACTAATAGATCGCACTTATTCCCAGTTTATTGCTCTTGCCGCTGGCCGTCGCGGAATACTCCCGGAATTCGCCGGCCTCTGGTATCGATAATTGTGCCTTTACCGTGAGGCAATCCCTTGCGTAACTCTCCCTCATAGCGGATACCGTTGGAGAACGAACAGTTACCCCTGCCATCAAGTTCTTGAGTATAGAACTGTCCCGAACACCGACTGCCGTCAGCGCGGGTGAATGCTCCTGTACCTAAAGGCTTGCCTCCTAAAAATTGACCCACAAAGCGATCGCCATTAGCAAAAATGAATTGGCCTTGTCCCGTGGGCACGCCTACTTTTTGATCAAGAGAAAACGACCCTATATAGCGATCGCCATTAGTAAAAATAGCTGTGCCGGAACTAACTTTGCCATCTCGGAATATGCCCTCGACGCGGGCGTCGTCCTTAAATATAAATTGTCCTCGACCATTTGGTTTGCCCAGACGGAACTGCCCCTCATAGCGATCGCCGTTGGAATATATGTATACCCCAGTGCCACTGGGCAAACCGTTAACGAACTGTCCGATGTAGCTATCACCGCTGTCATAATCGCACCTAACTCTACCTGTAGCGATAGCTGGCACGCACCGGCCGGTTCTAGCTTCTGTTCCTTGCGCCATTGAGGGCAAAGGATAAGTCGCGTAACTACCAATTCCCAACACTGATGCAACTAATAAAGCGATTCCACTGGTCCAAGAACGGGAAATCATCAATCAACTTGCTCCTATGCGCTGTTAGATATTATCTTCTTCTGTCCTTTGTCTTTTATCCCATTTGTTGTCAAAAGTTAGCTGAAAACCTCAATCATTTATCCTTTACGAAACTCCGGGCTTGCCGTTGCGAAATACCCCCGGAAAGCGCCTACCGCTAGCATCGATCATCGTCCCGACACCGTGAGGCACTCCCTTTCGCAATTCTCCTTCATAGCGCGTCCCGTTGGGGAAAGTGCAGGTGACAGTAGCATCAAGTTCTTGATTAAAAAACCTGCCAGAACAGCGAGTGCCGTCTTTGCGTACTAATACCCCTGGGCCAAAGGGGGAACCTGCAAAGAATTGTCCTTCATAGCGATCGCCATTGGAGTAAAAAAATTGACCTCGCCCTGCTGGTTGGCTGCTAATAACATCAGTCTGAACGTTCCTGACGACTGCGAAGTCTCCCACGTAGCGCTCGCCGTTGGGGAAAACCACCGTCCCAGATCTCATTGTGCCGTCTTGGAACACGCCTGTGTAGCGGGCATCATCTTTAAAAATGAATGTCCCTCTACCATTTGGCACTCCATTCCGAAAATTTCCTTCGTAGCGATCGCCATTAGCGTACACGTAAACTCCACTGCCGTCGGGTAGGCCGTTGACGAAATTTCCCTCGTAGTTATCGCCTCCCTCGTAATTGCATTTCACTCTTCCCGTAGGAGGGTTTCCTTGGCAGAAGGGAGGGCGTTTTCCTTCTTCTGGTTTTTGCTCTGGTTTGGGTTGAGCCATTGATGGCTGGGGATTCAAGAGATTAGTGGCGCTGCCGATACAAGAAGCAACTAATATCACCATCCCTAATTTTTGAATTGAACCGAGCATGATCAATCTCCTTTAACTTCAATTACTAATAGGGATTTTCTAGAAGCTAATACTCGCTGAAAAGTCCTCTATTTTTTAATCCCTCTACTAATTTTACCTTCAGGTTCGAGATCTGCCCTAAATGCAAAAAGGCAAAAACTCTAATTTTTGCCTTCAGCATTTTTCCTGCTTTACTGTCAATTTTCAGCGTCGCGCTGAGGTATTCGGATTTGGGAGACGGCTAATAACTGCATTGGCGGGTTGTGGTTGGCGACTTGCGGGTTTTTCGCCAACACCTTTGGCTACCTCAACGCCGTTTTCCTCCAGAATCACGATCGGATCGGCTCCTTGCTTGAGATCGACCCGCTTCACCAACACTTGCCCATTAGATAGCCGCTGCCCGACTTTGACATATCGGCTGGTTGGTTCATTCGGTACTTTGACAATCACTTGCGTCTCGTTCCCGACTTTTACCACCCCGCTGACTTCAGTGCCTGTAGCAAGGTCAGTAGAAGGCGGTGGCGGAACTACTGGGATGACGGGAGGTGGCGGCGGATTTGGGTCTACCCACTGGGGCGGGCGCTTGTCTACTGGCAGTTCCGGCAGATCCGGCACTCCTATGGGTCTCGCTGCTATTGGCTGGGGCGGGCGCGGGGGACTCGGACGGCGACTCTGCGGATTCCGCGCATCTTGGGGTCTACTTGCTATTGGGCCAGTAGTTCCTGGGGGACGGGTGGCAGTACCTCTTCTTACTCTGGCATTGGGGTCTCTCCATTGGGGGGGGCGCTTGTCTACTGGCAGTTCCGGCAGATCCGGCACTCCTATGGGTCTCGCTGCAATGGGTTCGAGTCCAGGCGGAGATGTACGATTACGACCTAACTGAGGAGCATCTAGCCCCGGAACTATTGGCGGCAAGCCAATTTGTCCCCCGGTGCTGCCTCCGGGTAAGGAACCATTTCTGCCACCGCCACCGCCACCTAACCGAGGAGCAGTTGGCCCTGGAACTATGGGACGCGAGTCAATTTGCGCCCCATCACCTTCGGGAAGTAAATTTCCCGATCCATCTCGTAGTTGCTGAGTGCGTCCTCGACGATCCGTGCGTGACATGGGGATAACCGTCTGATTCGGCCTGTTAAGTGGGGGGGGAGCCAATAACTCGGGAAGTTCGGGTAGCACGGCAACTTGTCGCTGTGGCAGTTTGGGGAGTTCTGAGGTAGTCCCACCCGCTCCGTTGGCTCCTGGAGGGATTTGTAATACGATCGGCGGCAGCGGCCCAAAGGGGTCTAACTGAGAAGGATTGGCTGTCACAGGGCCTTGGGGCACGGGCTGAAGCGGAAGCGTTGGATTCCTGTCTTTGTTGTCGCCGATATTTGTTTGAGCCTGTCTGGCCCGTTCGTCTGGGTTGGTCGATCGAATTAACCCTGGAGGCTGGGCGGCTACTACTGGGGACGGGAAAGCCTGAGCTGCTGGGGTGGGGCTGGCAGAGGCGGTCGGAGATGGAGAGGCTGCACTGGGGCTGGGGCTGGGGCTGGCTGTGTTGCTACCCTCGTCGCCACCGCATCCTCCGATCGAGAAAGCTAGTAGTCCTATAGTCGCAAAATATAAAAGTTTGTGCATTGCCGATCGCCCCCAAATGCTTAATTTCAAGATATCTAACCAGGCTCTGCAATTACAGCCTGTTGCCGTTTATAAGTTTATCAAAAATTTGGGTTTTCAACCCCGTCCTTGTAGGACGGCTTTAATTGTAACGTATTAATAATAACTTACCGAACATTTTATGCTGGAACCTATAGTATAAGGTGGGAGGTAAAGTCATGTTAATTTTTGAGTTTAAGGCCTACGGAAAATCGAATCAGTTCAAAGCAGTAGACGAAGCAATTCGTACCGCTAAGTTTGTCCGCAATAGCTGTTTGCGTTATTGGATGGACAACAAGAAAGTCGGCAAAAACGACTTAAATAAATACTGCGCCGTACTAGCTCGCGATTTTCCATTTGCCGACGAACTCAACTCAATGGCAAGACAAGCTAGTGCAGAACGGGCATGGTCTTCTATTTCGCGATTTTACGATAACTGCAAGAAAAATATTCCTGGTAAAAAAGGGTATCCCCAATTTCAAAGAAATTGCCGCTCGGTGGAATACAAAACCACTGGATGGAAACTTGCTGACGATCGGAAATCAATCAACTTTACCGATAAAAAAAGAATTGGACGATTAAAACTAAAAGGCACACGCGATCTACATTTTTACCAAAGTAGCCAAATAAAAAGGGTGAGATTGATCCAACGTGCTGATGGCGTGTACGTTCAATTCTGTGTGGATGTGGATAGAAAAGAAAACACAGAACCATCTGGTACTACGATCGGATTAGACGTGGGATTGAAGGAATATTACACCGATTCAAACGGAACTACTGTTGAAAACCCGAGGTTTTTAAGAAAAGGTGAGAAAGTCCTCAAACGCGCTCAGCGTCGCGTATCCAGGAAAATTAAAGGTTCAATAAACAGGGGCAAAGCTCGGCAGATTCTAGGTAAACGCCATCTCAAAATAAGTAGACAACGTAAAGATCATGCTGTGAAATTAGCAAGGTGCGTAATCTCATCAAACGATGTAGTCGTCTACGAAGATTTGAGAATCAAAAACATGGTGAAGAATCATTGTCTGGCTAAGTCCATTAATGACGCATCTTGGTATCAATTTCGTGTTTGGCTTGAATACTTTGGGAAAGTGTTTGAGAAAATCACGGTTGCGGTGAACCCCCAATACACCAGTCAAGAATGCTCTAGCTGTGGTCAAATCGTGAAAAAAACGCTATCTACAAGAACTCATGTTTGTCAATGTGGTTGTGTCTTGGATCGGGACGAAAACGCAGCTAGAAATATCCTTAGTCGAGGATTAGGTACGGTAGGGCATACCGGAACCTTTGGTCTTGAACCAAGCAACTCTTTGGGAGAATTAGTCTCTACTGTTGCTGGAGAAATCCTGCCTCAGCAAACTGGCTCGTAGATCAAAGAATCCCCACGCCTTCAGGCTGGGGAGTGTCAACTGTGTTCGATGTTATGCGATCCCTTGAAAATTGCCAAGTTTTCCAGATGTTCAGATCTGGGGATCGGGCGATCGGTTTTTGGGAGCGGGTTAGGATATCAGTGGCGGTCGTTGTTCGACATCATTGAATCAATTAAGGTATTTAGATAATGGCAAAAGTGATTCTCAAGCGGATTTGGCGATCGGGCTTGGTTTGTGCGAGCGTTTTGGTTGGTCTGGGATCGGTGGGGGGCGAGGTGCATTCTGATTCACATCAGCCAGAAACCCAGGTGATGACATTGGTGCCCGATGTGAGTTCCCAGCAGCTTGATCGCACTATAACGGAATCGGGATTCACAACTGGCCCATTGTACTCTCAGTTTTGGAACCCATCCAATCCTGGTGCCAAACCGCGATCAAATCAACCGGCTAAGCCACCGGGGAATCCACAGGTATTTCAAGCTAAAATCAAGCGCCGCGCTGGCGGGACGCCGGTGATTGATGTGGTATTTAACGGCAACAAGACTTTTGAGATGATTCTCGATACCGGGGCAAGTGGCACCTTGATTTCTCAGCAGATGGCTACTGCACTCGGAGTGAGGCCGGTGCGTACCATCAGAGCGGGGATCGCTGACGGTAGCGTTGTCGAGTTCCCGATCGGCGTAGTGCGCTCGATTCGGGTTGGGGGTGCTGTGATCCAAAATGTCGAAGTGGCGATCGCCAAACAAATGCCAATAGGTCTGCTCGGTCACGATTTCTTTGGCAATTACGATGTCAAAATTAAAAAAGATGTTGTAGAATTTTATGTTCGCTGAAAGTGAGCGGAGTCGGAAACCGATTTTTGCTTAACTCGTGTCCTATAAAGTTATTCGCAGCCCGGTCAAGGCTTTTAAAATTATTGGTTGAGGCGGTAGCAAAATGCAACCAAATGTGGTATCGTTCTTAGTGTTTCAACAGCCACCGACGGTTAAACTATCCGTGAAATCCGGCCAAAAAAGCACGGCTGCTGTTGGTGAGATCGGTAACAATCTCCGACAACGATTCACAGTACAAGCCAAGGCAATCAATTAAACAATTCGCCAAGCCGGTCGAAATAAGTTCCCAAAATGCTGTGGCTGAGGGAATTTTGGTTGGCATTCTTCAGCCGGAGCTTAGAAAATATGTAAACTGATTAGCGGCAGATGTTCCGCAAAATCGGCAATCATGACGATCGAGAAATTAATTATTGTAAATAAGGTATTCACATGGCACAAGCGTCTGTATCTCCTGTAGTGCTGATTATTCTAGACGGCTGGGGTTATCGTGAAGAACAAGACGGAAATGCGATCGCCGCTGCGAAAACACCCGTGATGGACAGTCTCTGGGCTGCTTATCCCAGAACTCTGATTAAAACATCGGGTCGGGCGGTAGGGTTGCCTGACGGGCAAATGGGTAACTCAGAGGTTGGTCACTTGAATCTGGGCGCAGGCCGCGTCGTTCCTCAAGAGTTGGTGCGGATCTCGGATGCCGTGGAAGATGGTTCTTTGCTCAACAATCAAGCGCTGGTTAGGCTTTGCGAGAAAGTCCGGGCCACGGGCGGCAAGTTGCACCTAACTGGTCTTTGTTCTGAGGGTGGGGTTCATTCCCATCTCAGTCATATTAAGGGTTTGCTGCAATTAGCAAAGGCACAGGGAATTTCTGAGGTTTGCATTCACGCGATTACAGACGGTCGCGATACTACTCCGAAAGAGGGTGTCGAAGCTCTAGGCAAGATTGAAAGTTATATCGCAGAGGTAGGGGTGGGTCGGATTGCGACCATCAGCGGTCGCTACTACGCGATGGACAGGGACAAGCGCTGGGATCGGGTGCAGCGCGCTTACGAGGTGATGACGACTGAGGGTGCTCCTGACGGTCGATCGGCTGTTGATGTGTTGCAGGCCTTCTATGCTGAAGGAGTGACCGACGAGTTTGCTGCTCCGACTCGGATTTCGCGCGGGGCGGTGGCATCGGGGGATGGGGTAATTTTCTTTAATTTTCGCCCGGACAGGGCTAGAGAATTGACTCAGGCTTTTGTATCTCCCGATTTTAAGGGGTTTGAACGGCAGTTAATTGAGCCGCTGGCGTTTGCGACTTTTACTCAGTACGACCCGAAACTTTCGGTAATGGTGGCTTTTGAACCGCAGAATTTGAACAATATTCTGGGCGAGGTGATTTCTAAGCACGGTTTGCAGCAGTTGCGGACGGCGGAAACTGAAAAGTACGCTCATGTGACTTATTTTTTTAATGGGGGTCTGGAAGAGCCTTTTATCGGGGAACACCGGGAGTTGGTGCAGAGCCCGATGGTGGCGACTTACGATGAGGCGCCCCAGATGTCGGCGGACTTGGTGACGGATGGGGTGGTGACGGCTTTGGAAAAAGGCATCTATTCGTTTATGGTGATTAACTACGCTAACCCGGATATGGTTGGTCATACGGGGATGATGGATGCGACGATAATTGCGATCGAAACTGTGGATAAATGTTTGGGGCGGCTGGTGAGCGCCATTAGTAAAGCTGGGGGAACGGCAATTATTATTGCTGACCACGGAAATGCTGAGCAGATGTTTGACGAGGACGGGAATCCCTGGACGGCTCACACTACTAACCCCGTGCCGTTTATTCTGGTAGAGGGTGAAGGTCGGAAGATTCCGGGTCACGGAACGGATGTTCCTTTGAGGGCGGACGGTTGTTTGGCGGATATTGCGCCGACGATTCTGGAGCTGTTGAGGTTGCCTCAGCCCCCGGAGATGACGGGACGCTCTATGATTCGATCGCCTGAGTTTGAAGTTCGTGCCAATCGCACTCCGGTGCGAGTCCGATTGTAGTAGGGACGCAGCAATATGGACAAAGGCTTTCGCCCTTCTTCGTGTCAATTTAACGTCAAACTCAGTCACACAATGCTGTTTGACTATTAAGCTTAGATCCCCCCTAGCGAGCGGGCGGGCACGGGGGCACCGCCCCTACGAAGGGGGGAACCGGAAATGGATCGAAGTCCCCCTTTTTAAGGGGGATTTAGGGGGATCTGGACTCAGGTAAAAACGAGATTTATCAAGGCTTTCAGGCTTAATTTGACACCAATGGACTCTTGGAGTGTCTCTGCATAAATTGCGGGCGATCGACCAAATTTGATATCATAATAAATTACCGATTACTAATTACCAATTCCCCCCGATTATGAATATTGTTGCTGTGTTACAAGTTATCTGGTCTTTGTCTGCTTTAGGACTTGTGATTTTTGTGTTGCTGCACAGTCCTAAAGGCGATGGTATTGGCGGGATTGGCGGACAAGCTCAATTGTTTACCAGCGCCAAGAGTGCAGAAACAAGTCTGAACCGGATTACTTGGGGTCTGTCTATTGTTTTTATGGGTTTGACTGTGATTTTGAGTGCTGGTTGGTTGGCGCCTAAGTTATAAGATTTGGATTTTTAACCGCAGATGAACGCAGATAGACGCAGATAATATCAAGTTCATCTGCGTTTATTTTCGTCTATTTTCGGTTGCAAAAATGCGGTTGTGGAAAGTTACGGTAAAATCTCGATTGCTGGCTGGCTTGGGATTGGCTGTATGTTGTTTTAGCCTGATAATTTTTACTCAGGTTAATACTCCGGCTGCAAGTCTTTCTTCTCTCCCGAATAGTTTGCCGAATCCACAGCTTCACCCTTTGCCACCAACGCTAGCGAATTGGCAAGATTCCACGGATAGCGGTGATTATTTTGACCAGGTTAAGCCACCGAATTTCGGTCATTTGTTGTGGTCGAAGTTTCCAATTCAGGTTTATGTTGAGCGTCCTGTTGATGCTAATAAGTCTGGAGAATGGGTGGCGGCTGTGTTGGATGTGGTGCGGGAATGGGGGGTTTATTTGCCTTTGGAAGTGGTGGATAGTTCGGAGGGGGCTGATATTAGGATTTTACGTCGGGCTCCGCCTTTGCGTCAAGGGATTTTGCGATCGCGCTCTGGAGAGGCTACCTATAAGTTATACGCCCGTCGGGATGGGGATAAAACGGTGTTATCTCATCGGTTTTCGGTTTATTTGAATCCGAATCAAGTGGGGAAGTATATTCCGGCGACGGCGCGGCACGAGTTGGGTCACGCTTTGGGAATTTGGGGCCACAGTTTGATGGAAACTGATGTGCTTTATTTTTCTCAGGTGAGAAATCCTCCGCCTATTTCAGCGAGGGATGTTAATACTTTGAAGCGGGTTTATGAACAGCAGACTCGGTTAGGGTGGGAATTTCAGAGAGTCGGCGATTGAACTCACATCTCAACAAATTAAGTTCGCTTACGCGGACTAAAACACATAATACTTAATAGGAAATATCAGGAAAATGAAAGATGAATGTTTTGGGATTGTGCCGATTTTTGGAAAGGAAGCTGATGCTTTGTTTTTGTTGATTCAACATCAAGCGGGACATTGGGCTTTTCCGAAAGGTCACGCGAATCCGGGGGAATCTCCAGCGGAAACGGCTAGGCGGGAATTTGAGGAGGAAACTGGTATATCGGATTTTGAAATGCTGGATGAGCCGAGTTTTACGGAACACTATTCTTTTGTTAAGGATGGGGAGCCGATTGAAAAGACTGTCACTTATTTTTTAGGTTTTGTCAATTCGATGGAAGTAGTTTTGCAAGTGGAGGAAGTTCAAAATTCGGCTTGGCTTTCTTTTGAGGAAGCTGTTAAACGAATTACTTTTGATGCCAACCGCTTAATGTTTGCGGAAGTTAAGGCATATTTGGATGGCAGGAAGTTAAGAGTCGGCGGTTGAAACCGAGGCTATACAAAGGAAGTCACTCTGTAAGAGACTAAGAAAATTGAGACAGGATTTGGTATAAGTCAATATGGTTCAGTTAAGCCCGATCCCCCCTAGCCCCCCTTAAGAAGGGGGGGACAAGAAGTTACTCTTGCGTCCCCTTTCTTAAGGGGGATTTAGGGGGATCTCCGGGGAATAAACAGTTTTAACCCAAGCGTATTGGGGTATAAGTTCTGATAGAAAAACCCGGTAACTTTTGCGATACCGGGTTTTTTAAGTGTCAGATTTTATGGGCGACTCCTGCCGCCAATCTGAGGTTATTTGTTGATTTTCTGGGCTTCGGCGTGGTGTTGCAAGCGAGAAAAAACGTTGTAAGCATCGGGGCCGGGAGTATCGTGTTCGACTGCGCCGTCGATGGGGCCGTCGATGGCTTTCCAAGCAGGAATTCCGCCTTTTAGTTCGGCTACTTTTTGAAAGCCTGCTGCGCGGAGAAGATTGGCAGCTTCGGCGGTTTGTTGGTCGTTTTCGCCGTAGATGTAGATGTCGCGGATGGGTTCTAAACTCGATTGTGCGCGCTCGACTAATTCGTCCATTGGCATGGGTGCGGCACCAGTAATGTGGCTTTTGGTGAAGCTTTCAAAATCACGAGCGTCGATGATTGTGAGTCCGGGTTCGCCCCAATCTAAACGGGCTTTGAGGTCGTGGCTAGATGCTTGAGCTTTTAAACCGGGAGGGGTGGGAGTCAAATCGGGAAGTTTTTCTTTGATGTCGGAAATTTGGTCAGGAATATTTTTCATCGGTAAAGTGTTGTTGAATGTTTTGATTGCCATTGCAATGTAACAAGATGCCTAAGTTGAATTCGTCTTTCTAAAGGCTGAATCTGGCATTGAACTAAAGTCGCAGTTACGCTGGTTTGCTGGTTGTTAGCTGCGGTTGGGATCGCTACATTTGTTGAGGTTGCTAGGAGGTAGCGGGCTGTGCTTAAAATGTTTTCGATCGCATTTGGTGCAGAGAATTTGAAGTGCGATCGCTTGTTCGAGTTGGTATTTTATCAAAGAATTCAATTTTAGTCAATGCCTATTATTTTTAAATTAAATTTGCATAAGTTGTGCGTAGCCTGGCGCGGATTTTTGCGGAAAAGTTTAAATGTTTGCCAGCAAGGTTTCTGGTAAAATTTAAAAGTAAAAACAAGTATTTAAAGGTATAGATATGTCTGAGAAAGATGAAATTGCGGTGCCTAAACCTTTGACGCCGGAAGAGCAAGCGGTGTGGGATGCGAAGGCTAAAGTTCGGGTACTGCTGAATTTGTGGGATTTGAGCGGC
The DNA here is from genome assembly GCF_036700965.1 of Microcoleus sp. Pol8_D6. Taxonomy (NCBI): domain Bacteria; kingdom Bacillati; phylum Cyanobacteriota; class Cyanophyceae; order Oscillatoriales; family Microcoleaceae; genus Microcoleus; species Microcoleus sp. Pol8_D6. The sequence goes on from NZ_JAUBPW010000043.1 coordinate 25,861, forward strand.
GGGAAGATGAAGGTGAAAAAGGGGGAGTTGACTAAGCGGATTGTGCGGACTAATGAGACGAGTCAGAGATATGTGGAAGTGCTCGGCGAGTTGCAGGCGACTGGGGCGATCGAGTATTCGCTGGTAAATCGGGTGACGCTGGTGGAATTGACGGGGAAAGGGAAAGAAGTTTTAGCGCAGGGGCTCAAAAGTAAGGATTCTTTGTTTGAGTTTGATGGTTCTCAAATTGGTACTCGGCTGGGAAATTCTTTGTTGAAGTGGATTCGGCATCAGGATGGTGCGGCAAGTGTTGCTGTTGATAAGGGGAAGGCGGATGTCGGGACGATCGCATCCTATGAGGATTTTAAGGCTGTGGCGATCGATGTGTATGACAGCTTGAACCGGGATTATAACTTGGACGATTTAGTGCCGATTTATCGGATGCGTCGGGCGATCGGCGAAAGGGTAGGGCGATCGGAGTTCAATGAGTGGCTGTTGGAAATGCAGGCTAATGACATTTTTCAGCTTATAGGTGGTGAAATGACAGACATCACGCCCGATAAAACTGAAGATTCTATCAAAACTGCACTTGGTGCACTCCGTTACTATGTCAAACGGCTAAATCCTTAAAATTGGCCTAAATCCCTTTGTAAATTCGTTAACCTCACACAAAAAATCATGACTAATTCTTCTTTTTCTTCCATTGAAGACCTGAACGCCGCTCTTTTAAATCAAAATCCATTTGCTAAACCTCCTTTTCTCAATGCTGGTGATGTTTGGGGCCAGGAATTCTTCGATGTTGAGACAATAAATGCCCACGCCTCTGATGCTGTATTTCAGGCCCTAGCTCAAATTCGTGCTGGTCACTACCAGACAACTTCCATCGCTATAACGGCTCAGGATGGAACTGGCAAAACTCACATTATTAGCCGTATCCGCCATCGCCTACAGGAGCATGGCGGGGGCTTGTTTGTCTACGCTAATAAATATGGTAATATCAATCAAATTAAGCAAGGATTTCAGCGAATATTGGCTGAGAGCCTGGGAAAGATTGGTAGAGATGGGGTGAGACAGTGGCAAGAACTAGCAACGGCAATGGCTAACAATGCTTTAAAGGTTTCCAAACCCAATGCTAAAGTTTTTTCTCCTCAAGAACTATTGGGAAAATTTAAGGCAGGCACGCCCAAGCAACTAAAAAAGTGGGTTAAGGATCTAACAAAAGCATTTCTGCAAGCGAAAAGTGTTAACGATCCTGATATTGTCAAGACAATTTTTTGGACACTCTCCGACGAGCAATCACTTTATGCAATCAAATGGTTAGAGGGTCAAGAACTTGCTAAATACAAAGCCGATGAGTTGGAACTACCAACTCAATGCCAATCTTTTGAGGCGGTTTTGCAAATCTTAGATTTGATTAGTGAGTACAAGGAACTGGTTATTTGCTTTGATGAGTTAGACACGCCTGATGCCTACGACGATATTAGTGGCTTACACATCAGTCAGATTGTTGCAGGACTTATCAAAGATTTGTTTCAAAATCTAAACCGGGGTTTGATACTGAGTGTAATGATGCCTCCTCAATGGAGCAATAAAATAAAGCAGCTACCTGGTGGAGTGTTCACTAAGGTTTCGGTTCAGGGAAATCCGATTGACTTGAAATACATGGATGCAGAATCAATTGTTAACTTAGTTAGCTTTTGGTTAGACAAATATTATGAACGGCAAAACTTAACTCCTCATGAGCCAATTTATCCATTCACTCAAATTCAACTTAGCGAGCTTGGCAAAGGAAAACCCACTGCTAGAGAGGTTTTGAAGTGGTGTAAAGAAAATTGTAAGCCTCCTATTTCTACGGGTGAAGGTACTAAAAATCCCGATATTTCTAATCCCGTTGAACTTGCTTTTGTCAAAGAGCTAGAGGAAGACATAGGAAATGATTTAGAAGATAATTATCTGCTTGCTGATGCTATTTTATTTGGATTTCAGAGTTTGATTGGTCAGACGGTGGAAAGAGTAACAGTTGAGGAAGCCACAGATCGAGTTAGAAAACGTGGAGGCAAGGATGATTACATCAATTTCAAAGTAATTGGTAAAGACAACGGAAAAGATGTAATCATTGGAGTAGCAGTGCTTCAGTATGCTGGTGGCAAAGGGTTAGGAGCGGGTTTAAGAAGGTTAAATGATTACGAAGCTTTTAATCTGACTCGTGGTTGTTTGGTTCGTTCCCAGAGCAAAAAGATTACTTCCTACCTTGAGCAACAGTATCTTGTCCCGCTCATTAAACAGCAAGGTGGAGAGTATGTCGAACTGAAAGAAGATGAAATTAAACCGCTGTTAGCTATTCGGGCTGTTCATCAGAAGCGCGAAGTAGATTATGGGGTGAGTGAGGAGGAAATTTTCAATTTTATTACAGAAAAAGGTGCTGAGAAAATGCTAGGGGCTAGCAACCCTTTGCTTACAGAGATTCTTAGCGATCCGTCCTATCAGGTTCCTACCGATCTAATAGAAGATGAACCCGTAGCTGTAGCGGAGTCTATTATGGATGACTTATCCGAGTCAGAAGAATTAGATAAGTCGTGCGATAATTTACTGAGCGACTTTAATTAAGGCTTCCTAAACTATCAACTTCATATTGGGACAAATACTCTCATGTCGTTAGTCAATATTGACAGGGCTATCCGTTTGCCGGCCCCAGACGTAGAAGGTTTAATCCAAGGGCGAATGATTGCAGCGATAGTTTGGCGAATGTTTAATCAGGGAGAACAATATGCACTCTATCCTGGCAATGTTTCAGGTGATTTGCCTTGCGATGGATATTATCGATCGCATTTTTTACCCGTTGCTCAAAAGGCACTTGCTCAGTTAAATTCAGATAAAGTTTCGATCGAAGCTTGGGCTAGGTGCGAATTTTGCCAACCGCTGAACGATTCTGAATCATTAGAGGCTTTGTCGCGGTTAACAGTCTGGAAAACAGAGGCATTACAGCAAATTCTCCAGCAGCGTCCTTTTATTTTTGTAGCTTACCTGCGGGTTTATTTGCTGCCTCAGCCGCTGGAAATGCCAGTGCATCCCAGCGGCAACTTTGTATCTTTGCCGCATTCCCTAACTGTTACTGATTCAACGCCAGTGTTGAGCGAGTCTATCTTTGCTAAACGCCGTCAAAAGCTGGAAAAACTAGAGCCTCCTGAACATCCAGAATTGGAAGAGTTGCAAAGTGCATTAGTGCATTTATCCACCACCAACCCAAAAGCCAAACAACTAGACGCAGAAATCAAAAAGTTTCTAGGTTGGTCGGAAAATTCACCAACAGCAAAACCAGATCCTGATTTAGATTGGATTAAAACGATCGCACAAATCGGAAACTCTAGCGATGGTAATACATTTGAAAAGTTAGTCCGCAAAAGTTTTGTCAAGCTAGGATTTGCCAATTCTAACAATAAACCAGAAGCTAGCCTCGATCCAGAATCAACAGGCGGTGCTGGCGGATTAGATTTCTACTGTGAAACTCCCTATCAGGTAGTGGGAGAATGCAAAGCTACCAAAAGTGAAACCGTAGCTGATGGAACGCCAGCGCAACTTATCAAGTTAGGACATAAGCATCTTCAGGAACAATACAACTGCTGTATTAAGATAATTATGGCGGCTGGTCAGCTAAATAAACACGCTAAACAAACTGCTATCGGAAACCAAATGAACGTAATCCGCCCGGAAACATTGCAAAAGCTGGTTGAACTGAAAGCTAAGCAACCAGGTTCGATCGATCTATTACAATTAAAACCTTGTTTGGAACAACAGCCGTTTGGTGAGGAAGCCGATGCTAAGGTTAATCGCTATATTGACGATGTGCGGGAAAAGCTTAAAGTGCGATCGCACATAGTTCAGCTAGTCAAAGACTTTTTGGAAAGAACAAAATCAACAAGTGTTGAATTTAATCAGCTTCACGGTGCTTATGCCTTTTCTATGTCGCCCCAACCTTTAAAATATGAAGAAATGCACCAAATTTTAATAGAACTTTCCTCACCTTTAACGGGTTTCTTAGGGCGAATTAAAGGCGAAGATTTAGGGCGCGATCGCTTTTATTTCCTGCGCGACTTGCCGCTAGAGGATTGAGAGAGGTCAAGGGCGATTAAGAGCGGGATAACTTCGCTTCACGTACTTCATCCAATTTCCTACACAGCATCAGGATCTACGCCCAATTCCCGTAACTTCGCCGCCAATCTTTCAGCTTTCTGCAATTGAGCTTGTTCTGCCTTAATTAACCCTTCGACCAATGGCGGATCTAAAATTTCATTGACTGATAATCTCAGATTGGGAAATACTACCGATTCCATTTCCTCACCAGGCAAGTAATCTACCTGTGTATAAACGTCATCACCTTCGGGAAATGCCATAACTCGCACCCGCTGTCTGTTTTGTGTCGGATCAACAATCACATATTCCGGCACGTTAGCCTGTTCGTATTCTGTTCGTTTAAGTACATAATCTGCTCGCCGATCTTGGCTCACTACTTCTACTACAAATAAAGGTGTTTCGCTCAAGTCTAAGATGCCAGAACCGGGTCTGGCAAGAGCTTGTTCCCACAAACTTTCTGTGCAAACAACTACATCGGGAATCCGAGATGTCGCCTCTTCGGTTCTGACTCCTACAGAAGTTTTGACGACTAAATCGAGATTGTGTTCAGCTAGGTAACGCTGCAATTTATAAACCCAAAATTCGCAGATGCTTGTATGTAATGCGCTAGCCGTTGCCATCGGTATTAATTTGCCTTTGTACAATTCATATTGTACATCGTCATTACTTTGATAAACTCTGTACTCTTCAAAAGTTAATGTCGGCGAAGTATCGAGCTGTTTTTCTGCGACTGCTGGCACAACAGATTGAGACATATATTTTTTCCTATCTCTATAGTTTGCTATTATACTAAATTTTGATTTTAACACCCAAGGCATTGAGTACGAAAAGATCGATCGCCCTTATTGACAATCAAGCAATTTGATCCGGTTAAATATTTGGTTCAGTTCACCATTTGGGCGATCGCCTCAACAAGGCTGTAGCTGCCTCACTGTCGAGAGGTTTAGAGAAAAAGTATCCCTGACCGTACTCGCAGCCGATCGCCCGCAGTTGAGCCAATTGGACGGCGGTTTCGACCCCTTCTGCCACTACCTCCATCCCCAAACTGCGGGCCAGCATCACGATCGCCCGCACAATTTCCAAATTTTCGCCCATTTCCCCGATGCGACTGACAAAAGAGCGATCGACCTTCAAAATATTAATCGGGAACTTGTGCAAATAACTCAGAGACGAATAACCAGTGCCGAAATCATCAATACACAGCCCGATACCCAAGTCTCTCAACTGCGAAAGCATCGCCGCCGCCGCTTCCCCATCTTCCATCACCACACTCTCAGTAATCTCCAACTTCAAACAGCGAGTGTCAACACCCGTTTCCTGCAAAACTTGTTTAATTTGCTCGATCGACTCCGGTTCCGCAAACTGCCTCCCGGAAAGATTTACTGCTACAGTCAGCGGTGAATTTACCTGTGGCAAATTCAAACTCTGCCACTGAATAATTTGGCGACAGCTTTCGTTCAAAACCCACAAACCCAGAGGCATAATTAACCCTGTTTCCTCCGCCATCGCAATAAATTCCATAGGGGAAACTAAACCCCGTTCCGGGTGCAGCCAGCGCACCAAAGACTCAAATCCGATAACAGAGCCAGTTTTCAAACAAACGATCGGCTGATAATAAACAGTAAAAGGACATTCCAATTTTAAAGTAGGCAATTGCGACTTCGGACGCTCCAATCTGCGATCGATTTCACTCATGGACGAGTTTTCTGCCGTCGTCCCACAGGCGAAATCCACTATCGAATATTTCAAATTTAGTTCTTCAACCGACTCCCGCAAATCGTGTTCCAAGTGCATCAAAGCCACAGCCTGAGTGTGCATCGCACTGGTAAAAACTTCGTAGCGAGCTTTACCGAGAGCTTTGGCCCGGTACATCGCAATATCAGCATCGCGCAAAATATCTCCCGGCCACTGATATTTGTCGGTACTCAAAGCAATGCCAATGCTAGCAGTAATTAAAACTTTATTACCTTCCAAATAAAGCGGTCGTTCGATCGTCTTGAGAATTGCCTTTGCTTGGGCGATCGCCTCATCAACACCATGAATTTCATCCAGCAAAATCACAAACTCATCTCCCCCCAGACGAGCCACCGTATCCCCAGGCCGCAAACAAGTCAAGAGACGGCGAGCCACAGCCACCAACAGTCGATCGCCCGTGCGGTGTCCCTGACTGTCATTAATCACCTTAAACCTGTCCAAATCCAGAAACAACACCGCAAACTGATAGCTCGGATGCCGTTGGGCGCGGGCAAAAGCTTGCCCCAACCTGTCAGTCAACAAAGCACGGTTCGGCAACTCTGTCAGCGCGTCGTGCAAAGCATCGTGCAACAGTTGTTCTTCAGCCATCTTGCGCTCAGTCACATCGTGACAGTTGACGACAATTCCCCGCACCGAAGGTTCGTTGAGCAAATTCGTCGCCACCGCTTCCAACACGCACCAGGAACCGTCCTTGTGTTTCACTCGGTATTCCGCCATTCCCTGGCTAACTTTCGGCATTTGCATGACACCTTTGAACACTTGATCGACAATCAGCAATTCGTCAGGGTGAATCAAGTCAAATATTGATCTGCCGAGGACTTCCGCCGTCGGGTAGCCCAAAATCCGCTCTAGGGAAGGAGAGACATAGCGGCAAAAGCCTTTCTCGTCGAGAATCACAATAATGTCTCTAGCATTTTCAATCAACGATCGAAAGCGCTTCTCGCTTTGCCGCAGCTCTTGTTCCGTGCGCTTCTGGTCGGTAATATCGGTATTCATGTAAATCAGACCGACAATTTTCCCTGTGCGGTCTTTAATAGCATCTGCCCGCAGCAAAACTTGCAAAGTTTCACCGCTTTTAGTGCGGTTGGTAATTTCACCAAACCAAGAATAACCTTGGGCGATCGTGTCGAGTACCTCCCTGGCGACTGCGGGGTCAGCAAAAACGGCCGATATACCTCCGGCTAGTTTACATTCCTCTGCGGTGTCCCATTCAAATAGCTGAGAAAACGCTTGATTTTGATAAATGTGAGTGCCGTTCGCATCGCTGATGCCGATCGCGTCACTCGAACTTTCCACCGCCTTGCGAGTCAGCACCAGAGCTTCTTCTGCCCGCTTGCGCTCGGTAATGTCAATCCCTACCAGACAAGCTGCTTTCCCATGATCGTACTTTTGAGCCACAATCAAATAGTATCCCTCCGACTCTCCCGCGTCGGTTTGTAGCTTAACGTTGAGTTCTTTAACCGCTTCCGTAGCGTCGCCGGCAAAAAACTCCACCACAAAAGAGTTAAAATCCGAGCTAGCGCCCAGAAAACCAATATCTTGACCGACAAAAGCCGACGGCCGCAAACCATGCAGTTTGGCTAAGTGCTGGTTAACCCCCAAATAACGCAAATCCGAGCTAATCCAAGATACTGTTCCCGGAACTGCTTCCAAAATCGTTTGCAGTTGGTCGTTAGCTTGCTGCAATGCTTGCTGCACTTCACATATGGGTTCCGACAAGTCGGACTGAACTCCTACAAAGTGAGTCAAATTAGCGTTGTCGTCTCGCACCGGAGATAGCGACAATTTGCTCCAAAAAGGAGTGCCGTCTTTGCGGTAATTTTTGATTGGTGTCTGGATTTCTCGACCTTGGCGCAAAGCGTCGCGGATCTTAGCTACGGTAGTTCGATCGGTATCCGGGCCTTGCAAAAATCGGCAATTACGCCCCAAGATTTCACTGGCGCAGTAACCCGTCATCCGTTCAAAGGCCGGATTGCAATAAATTATGGGACAATCTGGTGCATTAGCGTCAGCAATGACAATACCACTGCTAGTAGCTGCCAAAGCTCGATCGCTTAGCCACAGGGCTTCTGATGCAGTATGGCGATCGCCGACATCCCCCACTTCACCTAAATTAGAAATTGACTGGTTCTCCCGATCTCCCATCAGCCGAACTTTCAAGCAAACCTTTACAATTTCCGAGTTGTTTCTTACTCTAACGTTTTTCAGGACTCGCGCAACGCAAATTGTATCTCCACATTTAAGTAAGCGGGATTTCACCTTACTTAGTGGTTAGTTGTATTTTGTACCCTTGCTGTTCGGCATTTAAAAAAGCACATCTTCACTTCTGCAGTGACAAACCCTCCATTCTTCTCCCCCTCAGACTCTCTCCCCCTCTCCCCTTCTCCCCACGCCCTGGCAATCATGATCTGCAGCAGCTTATTTAGCAGGAGTTGCAGCTTGAGAAGTCGGCGGCGCAATATTAATTAATGGCAAAGTTCCGCCTCCTCCCATTACTGTCGGAAACTGGCCGTTCCATTTTTCAATTGCTTGCTGCTGCAAAATTTCGGCTGTTAATGTTTGCCGCTGCAAGCGTTGAGCCTCAGCTTTACCTTTAGCACGGTTAATTTCAGCTTGAGCATCTTGGGTTGCTTTTTGAACTGTAAATTCTGCTTGTTTAGCTTCTTGTTCGGCTATTTGTTTGGATTCGATGGCTTTGCTAAATTCTGGAGAAAAGCCAAAATTTATTAACGAAACATCTCTGACGATGACGCCGTAAGGTTCCAAACGTTTTTTGAGGCTGTTGTCGATTTCTGTTTTGAGTTCCGTGCGCTTAGTGATAATTTCTTCTGCGGTTTTTTTAGAAGTTGCTGCTTTGAGAACTTCCGAAATTGCCGGACTCAAAATGCTGGTAACAATTTGTTCTTCGTCTCCCACTTGTTGAAAAACTTGATTAACTTTGGCGGGGTCAACATTCCAGTTGACTGCCAAATCTGTAGTAATGCTTTGCAAATCTTTGGATGCTGCATCTGCTTTTAAATCGGTCTTTTGTACCCGCACGCTGAGAGTTTTTACAGAGGTGAAGATCGGTAAAATCGGGTGGATGCCTTCATCTAAAATCACGTCTTGAACTTTCCCGAAGCGCATCATGACGCCCCGTTCTCCTGCGCCGACGAGGGCAAAAGGTCTTAAAATTAAGGCAGCGATGATGAAGACGATGCCACCGACTAAGTAGAGAGCTAGGTTGTACTGAACACTTTGCACGGTTTTCATATGTTGATTCACCTATGTTGTGTTACTTGATGTTAGTTTTCTATTCGATATTATCTAAGATTATAACTTCATGTTAAGGGTGCAACAACTCATAAATTCATTGATTTTTTTTCATAAAAGTCATATATTTACTAGGGTGTGGGAACCTCTTAGCTCGATGAGCGGCGATGGACAATAGCACTTGTAGGTGGGTGAGATTATTGATGAATAAATGTTTCAATCATCTTGACAAAGTGGATGGTTTTAGATAAAGCAGAAGTAGATAGATAGCTCGATCGCTCTTTGACAAGCGATCAAATGGTGATCGGAAAGAGAAAGCTTTCTAGAAAGCGAAAAAATCAGAATTGAACAGCTAATTTTTGGGTAAATTTTAATGGTAAATGGCAGGTGCGTGCCACAAAAACCTTTGCGGGTTGGTGCAAGCCACGAAAGATAGAATTTCACTCTCCGACCTACAGACTCTATTTGTAGAATTGGCATCTGCCCGACTTGCTCAACCCTCCTGAGTAGAAAAAAAGACTCCTTGGGCAAGTTGGGAATTTGTAGCGAAAAACGATAAAAATCTGAGTTTAAAAATGGCCGAAAATAAGTTAAGCTTAGATGAGAACGGTTGAAGAGAAATCAAGATGTTGCAGCGACACCCTTGGCCGCAGACAGTTGAAGAGGCGATCGCCATTCAAGAACAGCTTCGGTCAGAGGTAATTACCGAAAATCAACTGGACACAGTTCGGTACATCGCCGGTGTAGATGTCGGCTACGACAGTGCAAACGACGTATCGCGGGCCGCTGTAACAGTTCTGAGCTTTTCAGACTTGCAATTGCAGCAGCAAGCTGTGGTTCGCAGTCCTACAACTTTTCCTTATATTCCGGGTTTCCTGTCTTTTCGAGAAGTGCCTGCAGTTCTCGAAGCTTTAGAAAATATCAGTTTGAGGCCAGACTTGATATTGTGCGACGGTCAAGGACTAGCCCATCCCCGCAGATTCGGTCTTGCGTGCCATTTGGGGGTGTTGACCGGGATTCCCACGATCGGAGTTGCCAAAAATCGATTTATTGGAGAACATTCAGAAGTCGGACTCGACCGGGGCAGTTGGCAACCCTTGCTGCTAGAGGGATCAACGGTAGGCGCAGCGCTAAGGACGCAAACAGGGGTAAAACCAATGTATGTTTCGATAGGTCATAAGGTAAACTTGATAAGTGCGATCGAGTACGTCCTGCGCTGCGCCCCAAAATATCGCTTACCAGAAACAACTCGATCTGCAGACCAACTAACATAGGGATCAGTGGCAAGCGCGGAATGCCTCAAAAAAAAAGTAAAAAGACCAAAAAAGCATCCGTCTTTGGACTTTTAATTTTTGAGGGGGCGCGGTTAAGTCGAAAAATCCTATGAGTCTACTGCCAATCAGCTTTCGGTTCCATCCTTCCAGCGAACTAAAGAATGACTATACCTGAGAAAGAGGTATAAAAGTTGGGGGGTTTATAGAATGATTGAAAGACAGTAACCAGCTTAAAAAATTGGCGGCTCTAACTATAGTGCCCGGGCGTGAACTATTTTTAGTTCACATTTGTAAGTTATGAAATATTCATTCTGCGAGTTAAACCAAAAGCTTAGATTCGTCTGATGAGGTTTCATAATTTACCGTCGGATATCTCACCACTGACTGGGAGTAACCACGACAGTGGGAGGCGAAGGCGCGATCGAGCTAAAAAATCAGAAAAAAACAAGGAGACAGTCATGGCTGAGAAAAGCAAACGCGGATTCGCTTCTATGGATGCAGAAAAACAGCGCGCAATTGCTAGCAAAGGCGGAAAAGCTGCACACGAGAAAGGAACTGCACACGAATTCACCTCTGAAGAAGCCAGACAAGCTGGTCAAAAAGGTGGCGAAGCTGTCAGCAGAAATCGTGAACATATGGCTCAAATTGGTCGCGAAGGCGGTCGGAAAAGCCGCAAGAGCGAAGCTTAAATCTCTCAAGGCTGGCCCTGTAATGAAAGATTGCACAGTTGCAGCGTGAGAGATAGCACTAGGACAGTAAACGTTTGAGGAGGGGGGCGATCGAAGTTACCGAGGTAGTTCGATCGCCCCACCTCCAAAACTCTTGACTAGCGCACAACAGCCTCCCGAAGGTGAAAACCCCACAGGAATTAGTTTTTAGCAATCGCTGGCAAATCTTGAACAGCAATTTTTTAACGAAGCTGCACTGCTGTCAATAATTTTGCGGGAAACAAAAGCTGACAAGCGCGATTAAGTCTCTCAAAAAAAAGCCAATAGGAGCACTCAAAGCCCCGAAGTCAGGGCTTTTTTGTATAGGTGCACATAATATTTTTAGAAGTGCGATCGAGTCTGCGTCAATAATTCTAATTAAGTTTTTTGGTGACGAACTCCGTCCTCAAAATAAATCAGCTAATATTTTTTTATTATATTTTTGAGCAAACTATACAATCATGACAAACCAGCTAACTTTAGCATGGACAGAAGCTGGGGTGCGTCAAACTCGAACAATTCAAAACGGACAGCCGAGCAAAAATCCGGGAACCGTGAGGCTAGGGCGCGATCCGGCGAAGTGCGATCTAGTATTTTCGCATCCCAGCGTATCGGGGCTGCACGTTGAAATATTGTTTAATCAAGAATTGCAGGAGTATGCAGTGCGGAATTTGCGCGAAAGCAATCCGCCCCTGGTAGATGGGAAAATTCTCGCCCAAGGCGAAGCAAAATTGAAATTGGGAAGCCACATCCATTTAGGGCAAGTGCAAATCGAGGTGGTAAATGTCACGGAGGTGCAGGTAGCCGCGCCCCAGACTGTTTTGCTGGGGCCTCCCGCACCTGGTAAATTTCAGCCGACGGGGCCTTCAAAATATGGTTTGCAGTGTCCCAAATGCAGCCGAATTGCGCCTTACACACAGTTGAATGCGGGGTGTCCGTGGTGCGGTACTTCTTTGGCGGCGGCGGCGAGTGTGATGATCTCTCCGTGAAAGTTTGAAAAACTCACATCTTGCACCATTCTCGCTTAACAGGCTTTTCGGCCTGTTCCACAAAGAGTGAATTTTATTGTGGAACAGGCCGAAAAGCCTGTTCATAAAAGGCTAATTGACAATGGTGCCACATATGAGAAAAAGGGAAAATGGGGCTATCCGCTAAACACTCTCAACTTCAAAAATCTTTTTTTGCAGAAAGCTCAAAGCCGATGGCTGATGTTTAAAAAATAATCATGAATTCTCAACCCTTGCGCCTGCGACTGACTTGGACAGATACAGCTACGGGGGATTGTCGATCCCCCATACTCGACTTACCCATCGCTTTGGGACGAATTTTTGAAGCTATGCCCGCCACTATCAACGGGAAACGAGTTTCTCGAATTGCCCTCAGCAGCAGTCAAGTTTCTCGCTTTCATGCAGTGATTGGCAGCGAAGGTAATAGTATTTTACTGACTGACACGGGTAGCCGCAACGGTACTTTTGTTAACGGCATTCGCCAAACCCGTTGCGTGCTGGCAAACGGGGATATGCTGCAAGTTGGGCCCTACGCGATCGGCATTTCTTTTGCTGTTAATTCCCTAGAAACGCCGTCGGTCAATTCTCATATTTTCTTTAACCCGCAGACCAATGGGCCAGACCCCGCGTTGGGGCCGCAAATAATGTCGCAGGTTTCTCAAACAAGTAGGAGGGGAGAATTTCCACCGATCGCATTTTTGCACGCTTCTCAAGTGTCAATGCGATCGCTCCAATCTATGGGACTCCCTGTGACAGAAGTTGATTGGGCTGCCGTTGGCGGCGGTTTGGGCAGCTTTATTTGGGTGGATTTGCTGAGAATTTGCGGGGTGAAAACAGATCGAATTGCGGTTTTGGGCATGGAAAACCAGCCTTACGCCCGCTATCTGCGTTTGTGCCTGAATTCTCAAATTCCGCTGCGGGAACGCCTACGATCGAATTCTGACTCTTGTCCAGACAACATTTGGGGTTGGCCTCCCTATGCTTTGCGGGAAGCTTGGCAGGAATTGCTCAAGGGACGTTTGGGGATGTCGTTGAAGTTGATGTGGCAGGTGTTTGCTGAACCGACTTTTGCCGAAACTTATACGCCTCGCGCGGGTAATGTGTTTGATTCTATTGACAGGGAAGTCGATCGAATTGGGTGGAATCAGATGTTTCGCTACGGTAGAGTGCGGGGAATTCGCAAAACAGATGACGGCAGGTACGCGATCGCTTATTCTCGATCGGATGCGGATCACCGCGACCACGCTTTTTTAATCGCCCAATACGTACACTTAGCTACCGGCTATCCCGCCATTCAATTTCTGCCGGACTTGCAAGCTTATCGCGAAAAAACCCAGGATTTTGACTCGGTTGTCAACGCTTACGAAAAGCACGACGGCGTTTACGAAAAATTGGAGGCCAGCGGCGGTAGCGTGTTAATTAGAGGCCGGGGAATTGTGGCTTCGCGGGTGGTGCAGCGAATTTACGAAGCGCGACAGCGGAACCGCAACATTCAAGTATTGCATTTGATGCGATCGCCCAAACCTCAAGGTAACAAATTTAAACTCGCTCAGCGAAGAGTGGAAAATCACTACGAATTTCAACCTTTCAACTGGCCAAAAGCTTGCTGGGGCGGGGAACTGCGAGTAATTTTGGAAAAAGCCACCCCAGAATTGCGGCCGCAGTTGCTCACAGACTGGGGCGGAACTACTACAGCCCAGCGCAGCGACTGGCAGCGGATTGTCAAAGAAGGTTTAAGTCAAGGATGGTATCAAATTACTTTCGGTGAAGTCGAGCGAGTCGAGCGCGACAGTCAAAACCGCACGGTGACGTACATTCAGGAGAAGGAACTTAAAGGGCAAATTAAGTTAGAAGCTGATTTTATTATTGATGCTACGGGTTTGGACGCTAAGGTAAAAACCAGTCCCCTGTTAAACGATTTGGTAGCTCAATACAATCTGCCTCTCAACGGTTTGGGCCGGCTGAGTGTTAACAACGATTTTGAAGTCCCCGAATTGCGGAATTCTTCTGGTAGCAACACAGAAGGCCGGGTATACGCAGCAGGCGCGATTACTTTGGGAGGGCCTTACGCGCCCGTAGACAGTTTTCTGGGCTTGCAATACGCCGCCTTGCGATCGGTTGAAAGTCTGGCCGCCAACCGAGATTCGGGTGTGCGGAAATTGAGCATTTGGCGATCGTTCATGCAGTGGTTGAAGTGGATTTTCAATAAATCTCCAGATTGATTAGAAACAAAACCGTTTCGCATTCAATCTAACATCCAAAATCTAAAATCCAAAATTGAATGACTCCCACCTTATTTGGCCGATGGCAAACTCGAATATTATTATTTGCAACTGTAGGGGTTTTAGTAACACTGCCATTTTTTCTAGGTTTAATAACTTCTCAATCAGGCTCAATTTTTTTCTGGATTTTAGGGTATATAGCGATTTTTGGCCTCGGCTGGGATGCTTTATATATCTACATCCAGCAGTTCCGCTGGGATCGAGATTGGCCCGGCGCGTTTCAATTACTCGCTGGAATTTGGGAAGCACTTTTTGTGCTATTTTTAATCAAAATTATCGGTTTACCGGGGATATCTGCACAAGATTTTGACTTGGGAGCTTTTGCTTTGCATTATAGTTTAGTGTGGCTGGCTATTTATCTGGCATCCCAAACACTGATGCGGATTTTGTTTCCCCACTGGCGTTTCCGTGGCGGCCAATGGTTGTAATAATACCTGTAGGGGCGGTTTTGACCAACAATAATCTCATAAACCCGCCCCGGCTATTCTACCAATTCCCAATTCCCCATGCTCAATTCCCAAGGCCCAATCCCCTGTATATTCTCATTTTTTTCTGGTTCAGGCTTGCTCGATTTGGGTTTTGAATTAAGCGGGTTTAATGTAGCGTATGTCAATGAAATTTTCCCACCTTTCATGCAAGCATACCGCTATGCTCGGCAGTGCCTGAATTTGCCGCTACCAGAATACGGATATTGCGAAGGAGAGGAAGCAGATGTAACTCGACTTGTAGGGGGAGAACCAGCTTTTCGCCTGCGGGAATTGATGCAGGATGCCCGCAAGCATCACGATATTGTAGGATTTATCGCGGGGCCGCCTTGTCCTGACTTTTCTATTGGTGGCAAAAACCGAGGTGGGGAAGGAGATAAAGGTCAACTTTCAGCTTCATACATTGAATTGATTTGTCAGCAGCAGCCAGATTTCTTTTTATTTGAAAATGTCAAAGGTTTGTGGAGAACAAAAAAGCATAAAGCTTTTTACGACGAACTAAAACATCAGTTGGCGGATTCAGGGTACGTTTTTGCCGAACGTTTAATTAATGCGATAGAATACGGTGTCCCGCAAGATAGGGAGAGAATTATTTTGATTGGAATTAGAAAAGACCTTATCAAAAATCTGGGCATTTCCCTAGAGGAAAAAAGCCAAATGTTAGCCGAAAGTTTATTTCCTTGGCAAAGTCAGGTATTATATACCAAATCAGAAATTTTTTCTCATCCTTGGCCGGATAGAACAGCCTTTGCAGAGGATGGTTTCGTGCCTTGTCCTGATGGCATTCCCCAAGATTTAACGGTAGAATTTTGGTTTCAAAAAAATGACGTTCTCAACCATCCCAATGCCGAACACTATTTCCAACCCAAAGCAGGCCTTAAGCGGTTTGCTTCTGTTGATGAAGGAGATGATTCAAAAAAATCTTTCAAGCGATTGCACCGATGGCGTTATTCGCCAACAGCTTGTTATGGCAATAACGAAGTTCACTTGCACCCTTACAAACTCCGCCGACTTTCTGTTGCAGAAACACTGGCTATTCAGTCACTGCCAAAAGATTTTGCACTTCCAGCAAAGATGACGTTGACTAATATGTTTAAAACTGTTGGCAATGGGGTTCCTTATTTGGCTGCACAAGGTATTGCTAAAACAATTTTACAATTTTTATCTCACTAAAAAAACAGAATAGCCAGATACCCGGTTTCGCAAATTTGGTCGGTATCTAAAACTATTTGTAGGGATAAGGAGCGCATGGCACACCCTATAATTATTAAAATTCCCAATTACCAGATCTATGTCGTTTAACAGAGAAGTGTTATAATAAAGTGTTAAGGTTGAAAACCTATATTTTTTATTTGCCTGCAATTCGCCATGACCGTTAAACCCCGCCGCTATCACATCACTACTTTCGGATGCCAGATGAATAAAGCCGACTCGGAACGGATGGCCGGCATTCTGGAAAATATGGGCTTTGAGTTCTCGGAAGACCCGAACGAAGCTAGCTTGATTCTCTACAATACTTGCACAATTCGCGACAATGCCGAACAAAGAGTTTATTCTAACCTCGGAAGGCAAGCTCATCGCAAACGCCAAGAACCGGGTTTAACTTTAATTGTAGCTGGATGCGTGGCGCAGCAGGAAGGTGAAGCGCTGCTGCGGAGAGTGCCGGAATTAGACTTAGTAATGGGGCCGCAACACGCTAACCGACTTGAAGATTTGCTGGAACAAGTTTTTGAGGGCAATCAAGTTGTGGCGACTGAATCTGTGGAGATTATGGAGGATATCACTAAGCCGCGCCGCGATAGCAAGGTGACTGCTTGGGTGAATGTAATTTATGGCTGCAATGAACGTTGCACTTATTGTGTTGTCCCGAATGTTCGCGGGGTTGAACAGTCGCGAATGCCGGAGGCAATTCGGGCGGAAATGGAGGATTTGGGCCGTCAAGGTTACAAGGAAGTAACTTTATTGGGGCAAAATATTGATGCTTACGGACGCGATTTGCCTGGGACAAAACCGGACGGCAGCAACCAGCATACTTTGACGGATTTGCTTTATTTTGTGCAGGATGTACCCGGAGTTGATCGCCTCAGATTTGCTACTAGCCACCCGCGCTATTTTACGGAAAGATTGATTAAGGCTTGTGCGGAATTACCGCAGGTTTGCGAACATTTTCACATTCCTTTTCAGTCTGGAGATAATGATATTTTGAAAGCGATGTCGCGGGGTTATACTCAGGAAAAATATCGCCGGATAATTGATACAATTCGCCGTTATATGCCGGATGCTTCGATTACTGCTGATGCGATTGTCGGTTTCCCAGGGGAGACGGAAGCACAGTTTGAGAAGACTTTGAAGTTAATCGAAGATGTTGGTTTCGATTTGGTGAATACTGCGGCTTATTCGCCTCGTCCGGGGACGCCGGCGGCTTTGTGGGAAAATCAGTTGAGTGAGGAGGTGAAAGCCGATCGCCTGCAACGAATTAATCATGTGGTGACAACAACGGCGATGGAACGATCGCAGCGCTATTTCGGACGCACTGAAGAGGTTTTGGTGGAAGTCCAGAATCTTAAAGATTCAACTCAGGTGATGGGGCGCACTCGCGGCAATCGTCTCACATTTTTTAAGGGCGATATTGCAGAATTAGCGGGTAAAATTGTGCGGGTTAAAATTACAGATATTCGCGCTTTTAGTTTGACGGGGGAAATGCTTTAAATAGCACCGGAATGAGATAGGGGACGGCTTACTGGTGAACTCTTCTAAGAAGATGTAATTTTTTTTACCGCAGAGAGCGCAGAGGACACAGAGGAAGAGTGGAAGGGAGGGGATAAGTAGTCTTAAAGCGGTTCGTATGTGCCTTAGTTGCGCTCTCTGCGTGTATATTTGTCAAAAAGTACCGGGATTATTAAAAAATGACAAAGATGCGGATCGGGCTATTGTTCGGGGGGCGATCGGGCGAACACGAAGTCTCAATTAGTTCAGCGCGGGCGATCGCCCGTGCCCTCGCTGCTGACGAAAATGCCTCTAAATACGAAGTTCTGCCCTTTTACATCCAAAAAAACGGCCGTTGGCTGTCGGGAACATTACCTCAAGAAGTCTTAGCCACCGGAAAACCTCTGGAAATAGAAGAACAAACAGCACAAAACGACTCTCCCGCTGGACAGTTTCCTAATTTTAATGCTGTAGATGTTTGGTTCCCTGTTTTGCACGGGCCAAACGGTGAAGATGGTACGGTGCAAGGATTGCTGAAATTATTGCAAGTTCCTTTTGTCGGTTCCGGGGTTTTAGGTTCGGCGCTGGGAATGGATAAAATTGCGATGAAAATGGCTTTTGCTCAGGCTGGTTTGCCGCAGGTAAAATACATCGCTGTCAACCGTTCCGAAATCTGGTCTAATCCTTGCGTTTTCCCCAAACTCTGTGATAAAATTGAAGTAAGTTTGGGCTATCCTTGCTTTGTCAAACCAGCCAATTTGGGCTCGTCTGTGGGAATTTCTAAAGCTCGAACGCGCGCTGAATTAGAAGCAGCTCTCGACAGCGCCGCCAGCTACGACAGGCGGATAATTGTCGAAGCGGGTGTGGTTGCTAGAGAATTAGAATGTGCTGTTTTGGGTAACGACAACCCCCAAGCTTCAACGGTGGGAGAAATTAGTTTTCAAAGCGATTTCTACGACTACGAAACTAAATATACCCAGGGACAAGCCGACTGCTCAATCCCGGCAAAAGTCAGCGGCGCGATCGTCTCACAAATCCAAGAAATGGCAGTGCAAGCATTTTTGGCTATAGACGCGGCAGGTTTAGCGCGAGTAGACTTTTTCTACATTGAATCAACCGGAGCAGTTTTGATTAACGAAATCAACACTTTTCCCGGCTTTACAGCTACCAGTATGTATCCGCAAATGTGGGCAGCGGACGGCATTTCTTTTCCGGAATTAGTAGACCGTTTAATTCAATTAGCTATTGAACGGCACGGGGAAAAATGTTGAATCGCGCGCTGCTAACTGCTGCCTTGCCAACAGCAAAAAATATTTTTTTCGCAGGTGATATATCCATACCAGCGGAAACGATATAACATGGTTGTGGCAGGCAGTGCCTGCCAGCAACCCAATTTCCGCTGCGGGTCGAGCAACTGGGAATTTTCAGCAGTCGGGTATAAATAAATGCACTATAAAATGGTTAACGGAGAAGGGCGAATAGCAGTGTCAATCTCACATCTTGCATCTCAAATTTTAACTCGGTTAACTTAGATGAGACGTTTCACTCAACTGCCGCAGTGGTGGACTTACGGACTGGTATTTCCCCTAGCGGTACTCAACTGCTGGTTAGCCCTCCTAGTCTTTGAATATTTTCGCGCCCTGATTACAGTTTTGGTAGTGGCTACAGTGCTGTCTTTTTTGCTAGATTATCCAGTGCGTTTTCTGCACAGATACGGCTTAAAGCGCGATCGAGCAGTTTTGTCGGTATTGTTTTTGACTTTACTGGTATTGGTAGTTTTAGGTGTAACTCTGGCTCCCATTCTGCTAAACCAAATCACTGAACTCGCCACCCGACTGCCGACTTGGATAGTTTCTGGCACAGAACAGATTGAAGCATTCCACAATTGGGCAGAAAATCGCAATCTCCGCATTGATGTCAGCGGTTTGACTACCCAATTGAGCGATCGACTTTCAGCTCAATTGCAGTCTCTCACCGGTGAAATCCTCAAATTTGGCTTGGGTGCTGCAGACAGTCTGTTGAATTTCCTCCTCACAATAGTCGTGACATTCTACTTGCTATTGCACGGCGATCGCGTATGGGAAGGATTGTTTAAATGGTTTCCTTCCAAGCTGAGCCTGAAATTGCGACAGTTGCTGGCGCGAAGCTTCCACAACTACTTCGTCGGACAAGCAACTTTGGCGGGTTTGATGGGACTGTCTATCACTGTTGCTTTTTTAATTTTGCGAGTTCCCTTCGGATTGCTGTTCGGTTTGGGTGTGGGTGCAATGACTATGATTCCCTTCGGGGCACCTTTGAGTATTTGCATTGTCAGTTTGCTGATCACATTAAACAACTTTTGGCTGGGCGTCACAGTTTTAGCTGTCGCTACAGTAATTGAGCAAATAATTGAAAGCGGGGTTGCTCCTCGGTTATTAGGCGGTTTTATCGGCCTCAATCCTGTGTGGATTTTAGTGGCGCTGCTGGTGGGGGTTAAGGTGGCGGGAGTCGCAGGTTTGTTAGTGGCTGTGCCGATGGCTGGTTTTATTAAGAATACTGTTGATGTTTTGGAGAGTTCGAGGAACAAGTCGAGGGAAATCGATTCGGTTAGTTCCATTGAACATATGGAGCAATAAAATTCCTCCATAGGTTAAAATTTTAGATTTGAAGAGAGTTTTTCCAGGCTATTTTGACTTAGGTTTAGTTGGTACTTTAGCTTGAGGCGTTAGAGGTTTTTTACTTCCTGCTTTAGGGTGAGGCTTTCCGGTGCTTTAGCTGTTATCCTTCCTAGATGCAGGCGGGGTCAAAAATCCCGTTTCTAGGTTAACGTCGATCGCTGACAACGAAGATTTTGTGTAGAAACCGGGTTTTTTCGAGTGCAAGCAAGATTGTTGTTGACTTCGGATATCAATCCAGTGAAAAGTTCGCGGGAAATGCGGAATATGCGAGCTGGCTACCGTAGTTTGTATTATCGCACTCAGATAGCAATTCGCCAGTGCCGACCCAGTTCGATCGCACTCAAAAGCTGGAATCCCCAAACAATTTGCCTGCCACTGTCCGGTTTCTACCCCAGCTTGTAGGGTAAACCCCACCAGTCAAGCAGACCTTATCAATGTTTGAATTAAAATTAAAGAACCTGTAGTTGTAATTTAATTACAGTAGGTGCTAAAAATGCAAAATCCTAATTATAACTCTCTCTCTAACTCCCACCAAATCAATACTATGTCAACCAAAAATATGCCTGCTACAACTGTGCGTTCTCCCCGTTTTTCGTTGCCGAAAAAACTGGCTTTTTTATCCCTTGTTTTGCTCGGTTCCACCGCAACTGTTGGGTGCAACGCCCTAACTTCTCAAGTTCCTGGAAGTTCTAACGCCATCAAAGCTGAACCGGCAAGTGCAGTGCCAATCTCGGCATTGCCTGCAAATATACTGCCCTCTCAAGACTCTAATTTTGTCACTAAAGTTGTGCAGGAAGTCGGCCCAGCAGTGGTGCGGATTAATTCGTCTCGCACGGTGAGGAACCAAGTTCCAGATGAGATTCCCGAGCAATTCCGTCGCTTCTTCGGCCCGGAATCTCCCATTCAACCGGGAAATCGGGTAGAAAGGGGTTCCGGTTCGGGTTTTGTTTTTGGTTCCGACGGCCGCATTTTGACTAACGCTCACGTTGTTGACGGTGCAGATACGGTGACGGTAAAACTGAAGGATGGCCGCGAATTTGTCGGGAAAGTTTTAGGCGTCGATACAGTTACTGATGTGGCTGTTGTTAAAATTGAAGCTACCAATTTGCCTGTGGTGAGTTTGGGCAAATCTGAAGAATTAGAGCCGGGAGAATGGGCGATCGCGATCGGTAATCCCCTCGGTTTGGACAATACTGTGACTGTGGGAATTATTAGCGCTACAGGCCGTTCTAGCGCAGATGTCGGTGTTCCCGACAAGCGCGTCAGCTTTATTCAAACCGATGCTGCGATTAATCCCGGCAATTCAGGTGGGCCGCTGCTGAACCAGCGCGGTCAAGTTATCGGCATGAATACGGCGATTATTCAAGGCGCTCAAGGATTGGGTTTTGCTATTCCGATCGATCGAGCACAACAAATTGCCGACCAATTAGTAACAACAGGAAAAGCCCAACATCCTTATCTCGGCGTTCGGATGTTGAGCATTACTCCCGAAGTCAAGGCAGAATTCAATAAAAATCCCAACACCAAATTGAGGCTGACTGAAGATAAAGGCGTGTTAGTTTTGGGAGTTGCGAAAAATTCTCCGGCGGCACAAGCTGGAGTTCGCCTTGCCGATGTGATCAAGAAAATCAATGGTGCAGAAGTCAGCGATGCTGGCAGCGTACAAGAAATTGTCGAGAAAAGTACAGTGGGCAGCGATCTGCAGCTTGAATTGAGCCGCGGCGGACAACCTGTTACTGTGGCGGTGAAAGCGGGTGCTTTTCCAGCGGATCAGCAGCAGTAGAATTGTTCCTTGAAACTTAGATATTGCACCATTGTCAATAATCCTTTTATGAACAGGCTTTCCGGCCTGTTCTACAAGAAAATTAATCTCTTGTGGAACGGGCATCTTGCTCATTCTTGAGAATGCTGCAAGAGGTGAGTTTTAATCGGCTTGGTCTGTGATATCAAATTCCTTAGCATCGGAATAGTAAATTCGAGTTGACTGTTGACTGTTCACGGCGTCAACAATCAACAGTCAACAGCCAACATTATTCCCCTGCAAACGGAATCGATATGAGACGGTTTCAACCCCCGGCAGGAGGTTACGGGTACTTGTTATAGTGAGTTACCATAATTTATATGGGTTATTAAGAGGTTCAAAAATGGCTAACATTAATCGGAGGCGTACTGAAAATATTAATGGTAACTTTTATGTAGACAATACCTGCATTGACTGTGATACTTGTCGGTGGATGGCACCTGAAGTATTTGGTCAAGCAGGAGAACAGTCTGCGGTTTACCACCAGCCAACTAATGAAACTGAAGAAATGCGATCGCTCGCGGCTCTTTTGTCTTGTCCCACAAGTTCGATCGGCACTGTAGAAAAACCCAAAAGCATCAAACAAGCCCAGCAAATGTTGCCCGCACTCGTAGCAGAAAATGTCTATCACTGCGGCTACCACTCTGAGAAATCCTACGCCGCAGCCAGCTATTTAATTGTCCGCCCCGAAGGAAACATTTTAGTTGATTCTCCTCGTTTTGTGCCGCCGCTAGTCAAAAACATAGAAGCAATGGGCGGCATTCGCTATCTGTACTTGACTCACCGCGACGATGTGGCAGATCATCAACAATACCGCGATCATTTTGGCTGCGATCGCATTCTCCATGCGGACGAAATTAACGCTGATACTCGCAGTGTAGAAATTCAATTGTCGGGCAGCGAACCTCATCAAATAGCCGATGATTTGTTGATTATTTCTGTACCTGGTCACACGAAAGGTCACACAGTTTTACTTTACAATAACAAGTTTTTGTTCACCGGCGATCATCTTGCTTGGTCGGAAAGTTTGCAGCAGCTAGTTGGCTTTCACGATGTCTGTTGGTATTCTTGGCCGGAACAAATCAAATCTATGCAGAATTTGGGTAATTACTCGTTTGAATGGGTGTTGCCGGGACACGGCCGCAGGTATAATGCCGATCGACAAACCATGAGCGAGCAAATGCAAAAGTGTGTTGCTTGGATGCTTGATGCTTAATGCGATCGGCTTCATAACTCCGACTCAGCCAGATTCATTTGACCCCGGTAGCCTGTGAAAATCCGACTGCCATCTTTGAGAATATGAATCTCCATCTGATCACTCGCCCAAGTGAGTTTATCCTGAAGCGCAGGATTGAAAAGATGTACGCGCTGGTTGCTGGAAGAAACGAGAGAATGGGGTGAATGGATTGCCAAAGACTGGACATAGGCACCATCGATTAAAATATCGAGTTGTTCCAGCAACTCCTCAACACCGGCGGGCCCCTGTTCCGATCGCAATTGTTCTAACGTGAAGCCAGTAAACGACATGACATTTAATCTTGCTGCTTTCACTTGGCGTGCCAAATCTGCCAAGGCGGGAGCTTGCCAAAAAGGTTCTCCGCCCGAAAAAGTGACACCCCGATTGCGAGGATTGCTGAGAATTTGCTGAGCAAGAACATCAACCGCAATTAATTGATTAATCTCAAAAAACCAAGAAGCCGGATTAAAACAACCTGGACACTCCCGCAGACATCCTTGCACCCAGATCACGGCTCGACAACCGGGCCTATTCACTTCCGACTCGTCTAGATATCCCATGATGTTCAGATAGCCAGGGGGAATGTCTAAAAGCTGAAAATATGGGTTGGTTTTCTGAGGTTTCATGGGTTCTCTGCCTCTGGTTTTAATGATGGGTAACGCATGGGAATTCCTATGACACGTTCAATGCGATCGCCAAAAACCTGTAGCACTTCAGCCTTGACTTGCTTCAGTTGCCTTGTCGGATATAAACAGGCATTGGGCGGATCATTCCCTCGTGCTTCTAGCTGATGCGTTAGGGGGCAAAGTCGCGTCGGTGTGTTGAGTTGGATTTCGTCGGGCAATAATGTTTGCATCCGGCGGATGTACTCTGCCCGATCCTGTTCGTTCCACTCGGTAAGTAGCATCGTCTGAATTGCCAGGTGTCCTGAATAGAGTTGGCGAAATTGGAGGAGACCGGCCCAAATGTCCTGGAGGTGGATGGTTGGCATGGGGCGATTGATGCGACAGAATGATTCAGCAGCAATGGCATCAACTTTGACAGCTACCCAATCGGCCATCGCCAGTTCGTCACACACGGCGCGATCGCCCAGCAAACTGCCGTTGGTCAATACGCCAACGGGCTTCCTAGTCATCTCCTTCGCCATAACCAGAATTTCGCCCAAATTCAGCGCCAGAGTTGGCTCACCGCTACCGCTGAGGGTGATGGTGTTCACATCGCCGACAGGGAAGGATTGCAGATCCTGTTGAATTTTCTGAGTGGGGACAAAAATCTGGCGGTTGCAACTCTGGTGCTCAATCTCACCTAACTGGCAATACACACAGTTAAATGAGCACGTAGAATCTGGCCCGATCGGATCAATTCCTAGCGATCGGCCAAAGCGCCAGGATTGCACGGGGCCGTAAACAGAAGTGAAGGGTTTAGTGACTGTAGACATGGCTTCATGTCGCTCTCCAATTTTATAAATGTGTACCATTTTGAGTCGGTGGCATCACCACTTTTCGGGCGATACCCAATCTTTTTAACAGCCAAATTGCCCACCAGGTAGGATCGTACTCCCACCAGCGCCAGCCTGCTTTGGCAACGTTAGGATGGGCGTGGTGGTTATTGTGCCAACCTTCGCCATAGGTGAGAATGGCCGCCCACCACAGATTGCGGGAGTTGTCGTTTGTGTCAAAGGTACGGTATCCCCACAGGTGAGTGACCGAGTTAATAAACCAGGTGCTATGCCAGAGCAAAACGGCTCGGACAAACATACCCCAGATGACAAATGACCATCCCCCCAGTGCATACAGCAGTAACCCCAAGGGGATTTGCAGCAGCAAAAAGTTTCGATTCAGCCAGCAATAAAATCGATCGCGTGTCAGGTCAGGGGCAAACCGTTGGTACTGTTCATAGTTGAAGAATTCTGAATGCGGGTAGAAAATCCACAGCATATGGCTCCACCAGAACCCCCGACGGGCTGAGTAAGGATCTTTATCGACATCCTCGGTATAGGCGTGGTGTAGCCGATGACCCGCCACCCAGAAAATTGGCCCTCCTTGTAGAGCAAAGGTACCGATCAGGGCGATCGCATATTCCAGCCCTTTAGGAACCTGAAAACTGCGATGGCTCAATAGGCGGTGATAGCCCAAACAAATGCCAATACTGCCAAATAACCAGTGCAAAAATAGGGTCATACCCAAGGCAGACCAGGAGAAGCACCAGGGGGCTAAGAGGGCGAGGGCATGAATAGTCGTGAAAAAGAAGACCGCAGTCCAATCCAGCGGAACTCGAGTGGGAGTTGTTGGCAACAGTTTAGCGGTCATTAATTACCTCACAAAACAAAAAGTTTGGGAATAAATATGAGAAAAAGCAATCGCTGTTATAGCAATCCTTGCAGGAGTCGTAAACTTTTTACCCCACCCCAACCCTCCCCGAACCCAAGGGGAGGGAGTAAGAAATTCACAAATGATTTAGGATTGCTATACCAGTCAAATAAATGCGCCCATTTGGTTAAACTGTAAATAAATCCCAATTCCAAGCGTGACGTGCTACTCCACAGTGTTTAGCTAACATTACGTGCTGAGAGTTATTTAGTTTCAATTCGGTTTTGAAGCCGAGTAGCATGGCAATTCTTTAATCCATTATCTAAATGCCTGTGACATATTCCCACCTTGGTGGTCGGCGTAGGCTTGAAGTTTGTCTAACTCGGATGCTGGGCGAGCAAAGCTTTAAACCATCAATCTCTCTGGCGTGACATACACTTTTGTCAGATGTGGTCTTCTTGTAGCTGATATTAGACCACATTTAATTACTAAAAACCCTACAGAAGCAGAACTTGCTTTAAAAAGCCTACCCACAATTGAGAAATAATGGGTAGGTTTGTCAAAGAATCAAGTTACAGTTTCTAGCCTTCTGTATAGACGTGGCGAATCACTTCAGCTATTTCCTCAATGGGTGCTTTCTGGCGACAATAACCTTCCGCTTATACAGTCCACGCATCCAAGAGTATTCCACTCAGCTCAAGCAAGCTGCTAGATCGGCATCAGGGGTGGTAATGGCCTGCAAGTTATATTTCTCCGACAGAAGCTTGAATACATTGGGAGAAATAAACGCCGGCAATGTCGGCCCTAGACGAATGTTTTTAATCCCCAAATGCAAGAGAGTTAGCAAGACGGCTACTGCCTTTTGTTCATACCAGGACAGAATCATGGAAAGGGGTATATCGTTGACACCTACCTCAAAGGCATTGGCTAGGGCTACAGCAATCTGAATCGCGGAGTAGGCATCGTTGCACTGACCAACATCCATCAGGCGGGGTAGTCCGTCAATGTCGCCCATTTGTTGATCGAAGAAGCGAAACTTACCACAAGCTAGGGTTAGTACGACACAATCATCAGGCACTTTTTCTACGAACTCGGTGTAGTAGTTGCGATCGGGTTTGGCTCCATCACAGCCCCCCACCAGGAAGAAATGGCGGATTTTACGCTGTTTCACAGCCTCAATGATTTTATCTGCCACACCTAGGACTGTATTGTGGGCAAAACCAACTGTGACTTCCCTGGGGGGTGCATCTTCAGTAAAGCCGGGAAGTGCCAGTGCTTTCTCAATAACTGGAGTAAAATCGGGTGTGTCATTGTCGATCGCATTCAAGTTAATCAGACCCGGATAGCCGACGGGGCCAACGCTAAAGAGTTTATCTTCATAATAGGAATGGGTTGGCATTAAGCAATTGGTCGTAATCACGATCGCACCGGGGAACTTGCCAAAATCCTTGGTTTGGTTCTGCCAAGCAGTGCCGTAGTGACCGTAGAGATGGGGGTACTGCTGTTTTAGTTTGGGATAGCCGTGGGCTGGTAGAAGTTCGCCGTGGGTGTAAACAGTAATTCCCGTGTCTGCTGTTTGCTTGAGTAAGCCTTCGAGTTGTTTGATGTCATGTCCTGAAACCAGAATCGCCTTCCCTGGCCGTGGATTGAGGGGAACAGGCGTGGGAATTGGGTGCCCATAGGTACCGGTATGTCCGGCATCCAATAGTTCCATAGAGCGCAGATTGATGGCTCCCACCTCAAGAGCAAGATTCACCCACTCCTGCAAGCTCAAGGTCTGGTTATCGAGGGCGACAAGTGCCTCATAAATGAAACGATACACCCGCTCGTCTTCCTGGCCCACTTCGTAGGCGTGGAAGGTGTAGGAGGCAAGACCCTTAACCCCATATAGCACTGTGAGTTTGAGTGAGAAAATATCCACATTCGAGGCAGACTGACTGAGGAACTGGAGGGAAATCTGCTCACCCTGCTCAACCAGGCTCTCCTCAAAGTTGGGTTCAAAGTCGGAAATTGCAGCCCACGTGGGTGGAGTGTCTGTTGCTTGCTGCACTTGAGCCTTGAGGTTGGCGCGATGGGCGATCGCTTCGTGGAGATACTCAACAAACCGCTTTTCGGAAAAGTTGACATTGGTCATCGTGGCAAAGATCGTTTCGCAGGTGAAGACATCCACTGCATGAGTATCAATGCCTAACTCCTTTGCTTTCAGGGCAATCGGAGCCAACCCGCGCAGATAATAAATCAGCAGATCTTGGATAGCATTCACCTGGGGACTTTTCCCACAAGCACCAAACTGATGGCATCCTTGTCCGCTTGCTGTTTGTTCGCATTGTTCACAGAACATTGATTTTTTCCTTGTTGAATTGGTTAAAATTTACGCAACAACTCGGTTATGAAAGTGTTTTTCGTCCCTGACTATTTTAACAAATCTGACGATGATTCATAGGGACTTGGAAAACCGTTTGCTTGAGTGGGGGATGAGATAGCTATCAAATACCGATGCAATATTGCGAATTAGCAAGCGGCCGATCGCCGTTACTTCAATGCCATCGCCCCAACGTTTGATTAACCCATCGGCTTCTAACGCATCAAGTTGTGGCAAAACCTGAGCGAAATAGTCATTAAAATCGAGAGCGAAGCCGAGATGGTATTTTTCTTCCAAATCTTGCACCGACAGTTGGAATTGACACATCAATTCCATGATTACTGTGCGCCTAATCAGATCATCCTGATTAAGTGTAACACCTTTTTCGATAGGTAATTCATTCCTATCGATCGCCCGATAAAAGTCTTTCAATCCCTTGTGGTTTTGGGTATACACATCCTGCAACATACTGATGGAAGTCATGCCAAAGCCCAACAGATCCGATTCGGGCTTAGTGGTATAACCCTGAAAATTACGATGTAGTTGCCCAGCTTGTTGCGCGATAGCTAGTTCATCATTAGGCTTAGCAAAGTGATCCATACCAATAAACACATAGCCATTTTGCGTCAGTTGGGCGATCGTACTTTGCAGAATTTTCAGCTTTTCGCCCGCGGTCGGCAAAGCAGACTCCGGCATTCGTTTCTGAACCGGTTTGAGCCAGGGAACATAGGCAAAATTAAAGACGGCAATGCGATCGGGATTTAATTGCAATGTCTTCTGTACTGTTTCCTGGAACGTTGCTTGTGTCTGGAAAGGTAAGCCGTAAATCAAATCTACATTGACACTTTCAAACCCTGCTTCCCGCATCCAATCCATCACATCAAACAACATCGCTTCGGGCTGCACCCGATTGATCGCTTCCTGCACGATGGGATTAAAATCCTGAATACCAAAGCTAATCCGATTGAATCCTAATTGTCGCAGAAATAGAATGTATTCGCGATCGATATAGCTGGGATTGACTTCGATCGAGATTTCTGCGGCGTCATCGAACCGAAAATATCGATTTAACTGGTTCCAGAGACACTCTACCTGACTTCGATCGAGATAGTTGGGCGTGCCGCCGCCCCAGTGCAACTGATGCACCAGCCTATCGGCATCCACCAAACTGGCAACTTGGCGAATTTGGCGAGCAAGGTAGCCTAAATAGGGTTCTACCACCTCTTTGCGCTGGGTAATGATGGTATTGCAGCCGCAGAAATAACAGGGCGTTTCACAAAAGGGGATGTGGCAGTAAAGCGATAACGGGGTTTTTTTGTGATTGCCGATGGCTATCGCGGTTTTAAATGCTTTGCGATCAAAGTCAGTAGTTATTAATTCGGTGGCGGGTGGATAGCTGGTATAGCGAGGTAAAGGCTGGTTGTATTTATTCAACAATGCAGCATCAAATTCAACCGTTTGTGATAACTGTTTCATTAACTAATGTATCCTTCTGTTGTTGTGTAAATTCAGAACCCAGGCATATTTTAGAGATACGATCTTGTTTTCGTGGGGCGAGTTATTTCGCGACAGATTCTCGCTTGGCATGAGGGCTGCGGCTTTCTGTGCTACCGGGGCGATCTTGCCGAGTCAGCAAATCAAAGGTATGTTCTCCAATCGCCGCTTTTACATCGGCTTCGAGTTCGTGCATTACATCCTGGTTAAGGGCAAATGCCGTATTTGCTTCGGCGACAATTCGCTCGATCGTGTCAGCATCCACCGGAAACTCATCAAAGGTTTGGCGATAGCGTTCCTTAAATACTCGCCTTGCTTCTGGTGTCGAGATTTGGGAAAATTCATAGAAATTTGTTCCCTGATCCGGCGGCAGAGACAACGCCGATCGAATCACGTTTTTCAAGCTTTGTCCGCCGGATAAATCACCCATGTAGCGGGTGTAGGCATGGGCAATCAGCAGGACTGGATCGGTTTTTGATAGGGTTTGAATGCGATCGCGATACACACAACCCGCTGGAGAAGTTGTAATTTCCTGCCGCCAATTTTCACCGTAATAAAAAGCTAGATCGCAAGCCAGATTCTCAGTGCGATTTAACTCAGGGAAATAGAGGGTTCCGATAATCGGGTGGTTGACATGGCTCTGCAAAGCCGTTTCTAGGGCGCTGTAAACAAAGTACAAATCGGCAAATAGTTTACGCAAAGGTTCCCGTTCCACAATGCCTTTCATAAAGCATTTCATAAATGCCGTATTTTCGGCTGTGGTGTGGGATTGCATCGTGCCTTCTCGGAGGCGTGTCGATAGATTAGTCATGACAATATCTCCTAATTAATAGCGGTTCTGGACGATTCAGCATTAATCGAGGGCAGTAAATAAAGGCGCAACAACTGCCACACAATCACAGCAATCCAGGGTAACTTTTGGCAAAATTGGATGGCGGCAGGGCGCTGGTTAGTTGAGATTTCTGCTAGCTTCTGATTGGCGCTCGCGCATCGATCCAAACGGGGAAAGAATTCTGGATGGTGGGTATCTAAAATACTGGGAAACGCCCGTTTTGCCGTTTCATTGGTGTGATGAATCACCTGCTTGTTATATTCATCGGGGTCGATCCTGATCGAGTCATAAAATGTGGAACGTTCCAACACCGTCATTGTGTGGGTTGCAAACACCGTCAGTAGGAAAAACCGCGCCCAGAGTCTTGCCTTCCAGTTATTCCAAAGCTGAGGCTGCGATCGCAACAAGGCCTTAAAGAAATCCCCATGCCGATTTTCGTCTTGGCACCAATTCTCAAAGTAGCGAAACAGGGGATAAATTTGATGTTCGGGATGTTTTTCGAGATGGCGATACACCAAAATATAGCGCCAGTAGCCGATTTTTTCCGACAGATAAACAGTATAAATTACCCATTCTGGAGGGAAGAATGTGTAGGTACGATTTTTTGTTAAATAGCCCAGATCCAGAGACAACCCAAAATCCGTCATCGCCTTATTCAAAAAACCAGCATGACGCGCTTCATCCCGTGCCAGTAGGCTAAAGGCTTCCGATAACAACGGTTGGCGATTCTTAAGTTTGCGGGAAAGCTCTTTGAACAACAGAAAACCCGAAAATTCTGAGGTACAGGAGCGCTCTAGAAAGTCAATAAATGCCTTTCGCGTTTCGCCATCAATGTTGTCCCAGGATTGCTCAAACTCTTGATTGCGGACAAAATGGTGGCGGTTATAGTCCGCGCGCAATTCTGCTACAACTGCTTCTAATTCCGCTTGTTGCCCGGACAGATCCATTTCGGCAACGGCATCAAAATTGGTGGTGTAAAAGCGGGGTGTTAACAGGGTTTCTTGAACAGGTGCTTTAATGCCGGATGGCAGACCAGCAGACTCCGATTTACTAATTGAACTGACCATAGGAGTGGAGAGTGGATTGTTCGGAATTGATGACTGTGCACCACATTGCCTTAATCCGCGATCGCCCACAAGTCAGTTACCAGTGGTATCCTATAGTTACTTGAGGTAAAGCATTGAAGCCAATAGGACGCTTGAGCCATTTCTAAAGAAATATTGAAATTATCGTGAAGGCAACTGTGAAGGGAGTTTATGGTGGAAGCGAGTCAGTGCGTAGAGGTTAAATGTCCGATTCAATTTGTGCTGGATTTGTTGGACAATAAATGGTCAATTTTGGTTCTACGCGAACTGTTTGGAGGCGCGAGGCGTACCCACGAATTACTCGCGGCACTTCCTGGCATCAGCACCAAAACCCTCACCCAACGCCTACGAGAGTTGGAATCTCAAGGGTTAGTCGATCGGCGTGTTTATGCCGAGATTCCGCCCCGTGTAGAATATTCCCTCACGCCCAAGGGTCGCCAAATTCAACCGGTGATGGCAGCCCTGCATCAAGTAGGATCGCAGTGGCTGGGACAGGAGAGTTGTATTTGTCCCCTAACACACTCAAATGCTGAGGACGATTTAAATGCACAACAGCTTACTCCTTGAGATTGACTCAGAAACCGGGTTTTTTACGACAATATTTCGTTCCCACCGACAGATCAAGTGAAAAATTGGTTTCTTTAGTCGAAGTGCGTAAGCTCAGAAACCGGGTTTTTTACGACAATATTTCGTTCCCACCAACAGCTTCAGTAAAAACCCGGTTTCTTGGATGTAGCATGGTGCTCAGAAACCGGGTTTTTTACGACAATATTTCGTTCCCACCGACAGATCAAGTAAAAACCCGGTTTCTTGGATGTAGCATGGTGCTCAGAAACCGGGTTTCTTCCTAAATCGGGCGTGAGGATGTTTAGATACTCGTAGAAACCCGGTTTCTTAGATTTTGCGCGGTGCTTATGGAGTTTGGAGGCTGTTGGTGGGGAGGTAGAAACCGGGTTTCTTCCTGAATCTGGGTGATGATACATAAATCATCGCAGAAACCCGGTTTCTGAGATTGATTTTATACCACTTCTCCAAAAATATGCTACAATAGCACTTCTAGCAAAAGGACGATTGTATGAAAGTAAATTACCAAG
>NZ_JAUBPW010000044.1:0-57756 GCF_036700965.1 Microcoleus sp. Pol8_D6
GACTAATTATGAAATGGAACCGAAAGATAAAAAATAAAGGCAACTTAGTTAATGCAGTTTAGATGTTTGACAGCTTACTATTCTGATGTGCAGAGTTAAAGAAACTAAACATCGCAGATAATGACCTGATTGCAGCTGATAAAAGCGTGTTTATTTCTCCCAGTATTGGCGATTTAGCGAAGTTTTCTAATTGGATGCGAACTGAGGAATAAATGGTTCCCGCCTAAGTAATTTAGTACAGCACATTTATGCAAATTCATCATCTCAATTGTGGCTGTATGTGTCCCATTGGAGGGGCGCTTTTCGATGGCTTTAGTCGCGGCCTGACGGCTAACCTCGTCTGCCACTGTCTGCTTGTTGAAACGAATCAGGGACTGGTTCTGATTGATACCGGCTTCGGATTGCGGGATATCCAGTCCCCTTACTCTCGGCTCAGCCCGTTTTTCGTCCATTTTAATAATATCCAGTTTGATCGCAAGTACACGGCCATCCATCAAATTGAACAGCTCGGATTTTCACCAAGCGATGTGCGCCATATTGTGCTAACCCACCTCGATTTCGATCATGCCGGTGGTCTAGAGGATTTCCCGGAAGCCACGGTACACGTCATGCAGGCTGAAATCGATGCCGCACAGAATCGGCACGGTTTCATCACAAAAAGGCGCTATCGTCCGGGGCAGTGGGATGAAGTCAAACGCTGGAAATACTATTCGGCGGGTGGCGAACCTTGGTTCGGTTTTGAAGCAGTCCGCGACCTCGACGGGTTGCCGCCGGAGATTTTGCTAATCCCGTTGGTGGGTCACACGCGCGGTCATGCTGGCATTGCCATTGATACACCCGATGGCTGGCTTCTGCACGCAGGCGATGCCTATTTCTACCGACACGAGATGGATGCCGCTAACCGACGCTGCACGCCCGGTTTGCGCGCCTACCAATGGATGATGGAGGTCGATCGCAAGGCTAGGTTGCTCAATCAAGGCCGGCTGCACGAATTATCGGTGCAGCATAGTAAAGATGTGCGCCTGTTTTGCAGTCACGATGCTATTGAGTTAAAACCCTTCGTTGACGAGTCTAGGAGTTCTTAAAACTAGAAATTTCATCCTTACTATTGATTACGCAAAGTAGGCGGTTGGGGAAGTTGCAGCCGGACTGCGGTCTGAATTTTGAGACATCTTAAATTCAAAACTCATACTAAGTTGCGTTCAAAGAGCTTATTCTTAAATGTGGAAAATAAGTCATTTAGCGCCAGCGCTCCCGGTTAGATGGTAGATTGACAAGTCCTTGACCAAGTTCATCGACTACTACCTTAGACATTTACTTGAATATTCGGTTATTAAAGTAGTTTTCTGGTAAATCTTCCCACAGATGTTCAACTGGCATTAATTCCGGGCTATTTGAATCTAATCTAACGAGCAAAAACTATAAAATAGGTGTCGATTTATTTCCCAGACCCCAAATTATGGGGTACTTTTTGCACGAATTGCTGTTGGAGAGACAAAGCATTGGCTCATCCATGCATCTCTGGTGCCTTGCGAAACTTTTCCTGTAATTGCTTGTACGCAGTTTCTAAGGGGATTCCCTCACCCCGCGATAGTTCTGCCTCCGCTTCCTCCACCGAAGAGCGCACCTCCTCCACCCACTCCCAATAATGCTGGCGTGTTTGAGTCAAAGTCTGGAGGGCTTTTGTAATCACCTCTTCCGGCGAGCTAAACTGCCGCGCGTGCTAATTGCGCTTCGATCAATTTCATTTGCTCAGGACTCCAAGTAATATTGATAAGAATCTCCCGGAGTCTCGCTGACACAAATCTCTTTTCTAAGAATAGCGCTACTTTCTGGGCAGTGCGATCGTCCATAAAAATTGCTGGACAGTGCCGGATCTGCCAAGTTGATTGAAACTTTTTTAAAATTAACACTCATAGTGTGTAGAGTTAAAGCCGTTACAAGCTTTAGATTTTTTTAGTGATAAAAAATATAAAGCTTAAAATATTTGGCGAACAGGTTCGGAAATTGAGAAAAGCTAGGGGGCTAAGCCAAGAGGAGTTAGCTGAACTAGCAGAACTGCATCGAAATTACATTGGCGGCATTGAACGTGGCGAGAGAAATGTTGCACTTCTCAATATTGTGCGTTTAGCTAAAGCTTTGGAAGTACCGCTAAGCAAATTGTTGGAGGGGATAGAGTAAATGACTTCACCTTATGCGGGGCTTGCCACAGAAGATTGGGCAGTAAAAACGCGGGAACTGATAGAGATACATCCACTTAACCCGGATGAAATATATGAAGTAGTAATTCAAGTCTGGCGAGAAATATTTGAATCTAATCTAACCAGCAAAAACTATAAAATAGGTATAGATTTATTTCCCCACCCCCAAATTATGGGATACTTTTTGCACGAACTCATCCCATTAGAATTGGCTAGGCGATACCCAGAAATTTGGCGCCGCGAAGAAAATGCTACTGAAAAAGATCTGGTCTGTCTTCTAGATGATTGCTTTTCGATCGAGATTAAAACTTCTTCAAGTAATCGTAATACATATGAAAATCACAGTTATACTCAACTAAGCACTACTGGTATAGAAGGAAAGAAGAATAAATCGGGGTATTATCTTGTTGTTAATTTCCAGAAATTCAACCAAAAAATTCAAGGCTCACAACTACCGCAGATTAATTTAGTCAGATTTGGATGGTTAGACCGAGAAGATTGGCAAGGTCAAGTTACTGCAACAGGGCAACAAGCGAAATTAAGTCCTGCTGTTGAACGTTATAAATTGCTGCAATTACCAACTTTAGAATAAAGATAACTGTGCTTCTCTGAGTTCCTTGTCCCTCAAAAATTTATCTATTCTACTAGCGAAAATCTCACAGTAATCAGCCCTAATTTCAAATCCAATAACTTGACGCTGCAAAGCCAGAGCTACAATTGCTGTAGTACCGGAACCCATAAAGGGATCTAAAACAATTTCGTTTAAATTCGATGCAGACTTGATGATGCGATCGACAACAGCAACAGGAAATTGAGCGGGGTGAGGCGTGCGTTCTTTTGAAGATCGGTTTTTCCCAGACGTAACTTTTGGGAACTGCCAAACATCCGTCGGATTTTTGCCTTTTAAGTTTACTTTAATCTTGCCGTTCTTTTTCTGATTCGGGTATTTCACATTTGGATCGCGCACTTCATCCAAATTAAATGTATACTTGTCTTGATTTTTTACATACCAGAGAAACTTTTCATTGCGGGGTGAAAAGAACTTGCTGCCCGCGACTCCCGCGCCGTAATTCCAGACAACTTCTTGAATCAGATAAAAAGGCACTTTGTCCCAAAGCAGGTAGGAAATCGGAATTGCTTTTGCCCGATCGCGAATTGACAAATAACCTAAATTTAGCCAAAACGCTCCTCGATCGAGCGTTACCCGGTAAACCTCTGCTATCCACTGCTCGCACCAGTTTAAATACTCATCTAACACCAAGGATTTTTCGTACTCTTTGCCGATGTTATAAGGCGGGCTGGTAACGGTTAAATCTACAAATTGATCGGGCAGCAGCTTCAATGCTTCCAAGCAATCCATGTTATAAATTAAGCAATTAGGAGCTTGAAAGTACGGTTTACCTAAAATCTTCGCGATATCAGTCAAGCTCATGAAATATTGGGGAAATATTTTGTTGACAAAGTGTAAAAGTTATAGTAAGTGAGTTTAGAAATATTGTCAAACTCATCTGGACTGGGGAATCGCCCTGCTGGAAACAAAAGGTTACAATCACAAATACATTCTATTTCCATAACATTACTGTTTATAGCTTGAACTCCTCAGTGCCAAATAACAACTCCTCAACTCAATCCTTTCAATTTGACTCGATCGACAGCGCCCTCGCAGACCTCAAAGCAGGTCGCCCCCTGGTAGTAGTCGATGACGAAAATCGCGAAAACGAAGGCGATGTGATTTGTGCAGCCCAATTCGCCACCCCCGACAACATCAATTTCATGGCCGTGAACGCGCGGGGTTTGATTTGTCTGGCATTGAGTGGCGAAAGGCTCGATCGCCTGGAACTGCCCCTCATGGTCAGCAAAAACACCGACAACAACCAAACTGCCTTCACCGTCAGCATTGATGCAGTCAACGGCGTCAGTACCGGCATCTCCGCCGAAGACCGCGCCCGCACCATCCAAGTAGCCATCCACCCGGACACCAAACCTCAAGACTTGCGGCGTCCCGGTCACATTTTCCCCCTGCGGGCGATCGACGGTGGCGTCCTCAAACGCGCCGGTCACACCGAGGCCTCGGTTGACCTCGCCAGACTTGCGGGTCTGTATCCCAGCGGCGTCATCTGCGAAATTCAAAACCCCGACGGTTCGATGGCGAGGTTGCCCGAATTAATCGAGTACGCTAAACTCCACAACCTCAAAATAATCAGTATTGCCGACTTAATTAGCTACCGACTCAAGCACGATCGATTTGTCCGCCGCGAAACCGTGGCCAAATTGCCCACTCAATTCGGCGATTTTATGATTTACGCCTACCGCGACACCCAAGACAATTCAGAACACGTTGCTATTGTCAAGGGCGACCCGGCAGAATTTAAAGATAAACCCGTGATGGTGCGGGTGCATTCCGAATGCCTGACCGGCGATGCTTTGGGTTCCCTGCGCTGCGACTGCCGGATGCAACTGCAAGCGGCACTGAAAATGATCGAAAATGTCGGTTCTGGCGTCATCGTTTACTTGCGCCAAGAAGGTCGGGGTATTGGATTGGTAAATAAACTAAAAGCTTACTCGCTGCAAGATTTGGGATTGGATACGGTAGAAGCCAACGAACGGTTGGGATTTCCCGCCGACTTGCGGAACTACGGCGTCGGAGCACAAATGCTCAACGATTTGGGAGTAAAAAAAATTCGGTTGATTACCAACAACCCGCGCAAAATTGCGGGTTTGAAAGGTTACGGGATTGAAGTAGCCGATCGCGTCCCCTTACTAATTGAAGCCACAGATTACAACTCGATCTATCTGGCAACAAAAGCCGAAAAACTCGGTCATATGCTACTGCAAACTTATTTAGTAACAGTGGCGATTCAGTGGAACGAAAAAGGAGAAGGAAAAGAGGAAGATTCTGCCATTCAAAATCGGTACGAACACCTCGAAAAACTGCGGCATTTGGCGGCTAACCAGCACTTGCTACTGCAAGAAGAAGCGCGGCCGGTGGGAATAGCCCTTTTCGGAGAAGGCTCCCTCATCGTTCACCTAGGCTTCGATCAAGCCGGACTCGCAGCCCCCGACTGGTACTCGGATCTAAACCATCCTTACGTCAGAGCGATCGGCCAAATTCTCGGCGAAATCAGCATTGAGCCGAATTTGCAAACATTAGAATTCATGGTTTCCTCCGGTGGAGATCCGCTCAAAACCCTGCAAGTCCAGCTCGATCGCGAGACATTCCTTTTGTCGGAATTAACCGGAATTTGCGATCGGCTCGAACCTCAAAAAATCTACAGTTTTGCTCCTCTTGCCTGAAGGCAGAAGGTAGAAGCCAACCCCCCCTACCCCAGCAGGGGGGAAGGCAGAAGCCAAGAAAAACTGTGAATTTTATAATCATACTTGTTGATACCCGCATCTTCCTTTCGTCAGAAAGCACCTACCAATAAAAACAGTGAATAACAATGTTGATTGCAGTCTAACAAGTCGATGTAGCGAACACTTGAGAGAGAATCGTCGCTGCATATTTATATTATTAAATAGTATTAAGAGTCATCAAATTATTCAAGAGGACTTTTAGTTAATGTTAATTTTTTTAGACATTGATGGTGTACTTATTCCAGACAGAAGACATGAAACATCGAGTTTGCCAACAGATATAATGAAATTTAATTCAGTTTGCCTTAATCACTTTGAAAATGTCCTTCGTTCCTATCCTAACGCGCGAGTAGTAATTTCATCATCCTGGCGTGAAATATTCCCCTTCGAGGTAATCCCGCCATTATTTTCACCAGATATCGCTATCCGTGTTATCGGATTCACCCCTTTTCTCAACCCCAAAAATATTCACCAACACAAATATTTACGACACCAGGAAGTTCTTGAGTATCTTCGACAAAATCAAGCAGAAAACTCACCTTGGGTAGCCATTGACGATATTCCAGAACACTATCCGCCAGATGCACCAGTTGTGGCTGTTGATGATTACAATGGTTTTGACCAGAACTCAGCAAAGGTACTTTCAGAATATCTAACTTGATTTCAAAGGTTAGGAAAAAAGTATCGGAATAGAGAGGGTAAATTTGACATGGAAATGAACGTTGGTGACTTTCTGCACCGACTCGATCTCAGGGGACAAGCACTTAAAGGCACCAACCTTGGCGGTGCGGAACTCCGGGGAGCCAACCTCAGAGGCACGGATCTCCGAGAAACCAACCTCAGCGGCGCTATGCTCAGGTATGCAGACCTGATTGAAGCCGACCTCAGCGGTGCTAATCTGAGCGGGGCGGATTTAGCTGAATCATTTCTTAATTTAGCTAACCTCACTAGAGCTGATTTGACTGGTGCTGTCCTCCGAGAAGCTAATCTCGTAGGAGCCGAATTCACCGGCGCCAACCTCAAACAAGCAAGTTTGATCAAGGCTAATTTAGTTGGAGCAAATCTCCACGAAGCCAACTTAACCAGAGCCAACCTTAGCGGGGCGGATTTACGCGGTTCTCAGTTGAGCGGCGCCATTTTAGACAAGGCAGTATACAACAACCGGACTATCTTTCCCGAAGATATTGATCCGGGTGCAATGGGAGCATTTTTGCTAGCTCCCAATGCTTCGCTCCCTGGCTTAAATCTGGCTATGGTAGATTTGACCGAAGCCGATTTAAAAGGAGCCGATTTGCGGCGGACAAACTTATACAAAGCTATTTTATTTGGCGCAAAACTCGATCGGGCAAACTTAGCAGGAGCCAACCTCAGCGCAGCGGACTTGAGGGAAGCCAGTTTGAACGCCACGATTTTAGAAAAAGCTGTTTACAGCAACAAGACTTTGTTTTCCGAAGGCATTGACCCCGCTCTGGGGGGAGCTTATTTAATTGCTCCCAATGTATCGCTGCAAGGGGTAAATTTAACCGGAGCCGACTTAAACGGGTCAGATTTAAGCGGAGCTAATTTGAGCGCTTCTAACTTAACTTCGGTCAATCTCAAAAATGTAGACCTCAGCAGAGCTAGCTTAAAAAAAGCTTACCTCAAAGGTGCAAACTTGGAGGGAACTGATTTAAGAGGAGCCGATTTAAGCGGCGCAATTTTACACCAAGTAAACTTGAGTTCTGCTGACCTCCGGGGTGTAGACTTAACAAGGGCTGACCTCAGCGGCGCTAATTTAAGGGATGCCGATTTGAGGGAGACAGATTTCACCGGAGCTACTTTGCTGTTCGCTAACTTGAGCGGGGCTGACTTGAGAGGTGTAGACTTGACAAAAGCTGACCTCAGTGGCGCTAAGTTAAACGAAGCTGACCTCAGAAAAGCAGATTTGATGAGAGTTAATTTGGAGGGAGCAGATTTAACTGAGGCCGACTTGAGCGATGCTCATTTATTCCGAGTTAATCTCAGAGGTGCTAACCTGAAAGGTACTAACCTCAAAGGCGCAAGTTTAAAAGGGGTATTTTTGACTGACGCTTATTTGAGCGAAACGGATTTGACAGATCTAGATCTGAGTCCAAGTTTTTTTGAATTGCCGCTAGAATCGGAATGGTAATTAGTTGACTGTTAACAATCAAAAATCTACAATCAAAACTCGCCCCGCGAAAATTGCTCGATTATTAACAATCGAAAATCTAAAATCTAAAATCTAAAATGGATCGACCGTTAGGCTCTGTTATTCAAGGTTCCCTAAGCAAGGGATTAGAAGTGCGACTGCACGCCGATGTTTCGGTGGAAGATATGAGGGTGGGGAAATTTCTAGTAGTGCGGGGGGTGCGATCGCACTTTTTCTGTATGCTCACCGACGTGTCTCTCGGAACTTCTAGCGCCCGCATTTTATCGAATCCTCCCAATCCCGACGACGATTTTCTGCTCGCAGTGCTAGCCGGTAGCAGCACCTACGGTACGATCGAACTGTCGCCGATGTTGATGTTGACTGCTGAGAAAGAAAAACAGCAGGCAATTTTCGACCCCACGAAAAACGGCGGAGTTCGCGAGAATAAGTTGGCGTTAGGAAATTTGGCTTCTTTTGAGTCACAAACGGGCGCGGATATTGAGTTGCTGCCGGTCAAAACTATTCCCAGCCACTTTTCGCAGGTGTTTGATGCCAAAGAAACGGATTTTCGGGCAGTTTTTGGCTGGGAAGATGACCCGTATCGCCGCAATTTTGCGATCGGCAAACCGATTGACATGGACGTTGCTGTATGCTTGGATTTAGACCGATTTGTGGAACGCAGCAACGGAGTTTTTGGCAAGTCGGGAACGGGAAAATCTTTCCTGACGCGCTTGCTTCTATCGGGAATTATTCGCAAGCAAGCTGCTGTCAATCTAATTTTTGATATGCACTCGGAGTACGGGTGGGAAGCGGTTTCGGAAGGGAAACAGTTCAGCACTGTTAAAGGTTTGCGGCAGTTGTTTCCCGATAAAATGCAGATTTATACCCTCGATCCAGAATCGACAAAACGCCGGGGAGTCCGCGACGCTCAAGAGTTGTTTTTGAGTTTCGATCAAATTGAAGTGGAAGACATCGCGCTAGTGCAGCGCGAGCTAAATTTGTCGGAAGCTAGTATCGAAAATGCGATTATTTTGCGAAATGAGTTGGGAAGTGGTTGGATCAACAAGTTGCTGGAAATGACCAACGAAGATATCCAAATGTTTTGCGAAGAAAAGCGGGGAAATAAGTCTTCGATTATGGCTTTGCAGCGGAAGTTAGAGCGACTGAATGATTTGAAATACATTCGCAAACGCTGTCCGAAAAATTATGTAACTGAAGTTTTGCAGTGTTTGGATGGCGGGAAAAATGTAGTAATTGAGTTCGGTTCCCACTCGGATTTGCTGTCCTATATGTTGGCGGCAAATGTGATTACTCGCCGCATTCACCAAGCTTACGTGCGGAAAGCAGAGAAGTTTTTGCAGAGTAAAAATCCGTGCGATCGCCCGCAGCCGTTGGTGATTACCATTGAAGAAGCTCACCGCTTTCTCGATCCGGCGATCGTGCGATCGACTATTTTCGGTACGATCGCCAGAGAAATGCGAAAATACTTTGTCACCCTGCTGATTGTAGACCAGCGTCCCTCCGGCATCGATGCCGAAGTCATGTCGCAAGTCGGCACCAGGATCACTGCTTTGCTAAACGACGATAAAGACATTGATGCTATTTTTACCGGCGTTTCTGGAGGGCAGAGTTTGCGTTCAGTTTTGGCAAAACTCGACTCCAAACAGCAAGCATTAGTTTTGGGCCACGCCGTACCCATGCCCGTAGTCGTGCAAACTCGCCCCTATGACGAGCAATTCTACAGAGAAATTGGGGATATTGACTGGCAAG
The DNA here is from genome assembly GCF_036700965.1 of Microcoleus sp. Pol8_D6. Lineage (NCBI taxonomy): Bacteria > Bacillati > Cyanobacteriota > Cyanophyceae > Oscillatoriales > Microcoleaceae > Microcoleus > Microcoleus sp. Pol8_D6. The sequence goes on from NZ_JAUBPW010000044.1 coordinate 9,475, forward strand.
AAATGCCCGATGAACAAGTATTTGCCGAGGCAGAATCTGCTAAAATGGATTTGGGATTTTAGATTGATAAGTGCTACATTCATTACAGAACTTAGGCGAATTTTCCTGTAAATTAGTCTTGGCGAACAATTGGCGAGCGCTGGCAATGACAGAAATATTAAGATTTTTGCTTCAGTTATAAACGAAAAAGAGCGATCAAACCTGAAAAAAATTAGCCCCCAGCTTTGAGTCAGAAGCTTTTCCCCTTTCACCCCCTCACCCCTCATCCCTAACTGCCCAAAATTTGCATAAGGTTAAACATGATGGAGATCATGGAGCCTCGCAGCACAATGAAAGTCAAACAGGGCAACAGCCAGCCTTTATACACCTTGTGGTTACTCGTAGCAGAATTTGCTTAGCATATTTAAAGGAAAATGTCAATAAATATTTTAAACAGTTACTCACATCTAATACGGCGATCGAGTTCGGTTATCTCGCATCCCACCATCTAGGCAGCGAGAAAATTTCAAGCGATGATGGAACAGAGAGCAAAACAAAGCCCTCGAATTGCATGAGTCTGTTTGCATGAGTATTGTGAAGTTGAGTGGCAGTTAAAACTAACAGGGAATTCAAAACCTTAAGGAAAAATGTAGAATCTTGACCTTAAGACAGAGGTTTTTACTCTTTACGATCCTCAAAATTGGGAATAATATTGAGAAAACTAAACTCTTGCTTCACTTCGCCTTGAACTAGCCGTTAAAGCTAGCGAGCTACCGAAAATCGAGGGGGATTACTGGAAAATCCAGCACAAAAGTAATCCCAAACAAAAAGCTTCTACCGATCGTCACCGATAAACAAGAGGGGAAATATCCCCCTTGTCGCAGTCTTTATCCCACTTGTAAAAGTGGGACAGGGTATCACCAACTTTTTATCTGTTGTTACAAGGAGTGCAATACTCACCCATGTCCACCACAACCCCCAAAAACAAAACAGTGAAAGCCGATCGCATGGGCAGCCGGCCATACTCCTCAACGGATACGGTTCGTACCTATCTGCACGAGATCGGTCGCGTACCCCTGCTAACCCGAGAAGAAGAAATTGTTTTCGGGAAGCAGGTGCAGCAAATGATGAAATTAATCGAAGCAAAACAAGCACTTGCTAAAGAATGGCAGCGGGATCTGACGAATCAAGAGTGGGCTGCCGAAATGGAGTTGACCGAACCTGAACTTAGCCGCATCTTACAAATAGGGCGGCGGGCCAAGCAAAAGATGATTGAAGCCAATTTGCGGCTAGTAGTGGCGATCGCCAAAAAATACCAGAAACGCAATATGGAATTCTTGGATTTAATTCAAGAAGGCACCCTCGGTTTAGAACGAGGAGTCGAAAAATTTGACCCGATGCGGGGATACAAATTTTCTACCTATGCCTACTGGTGGATTCGGCAAGCAATTACCCGCGCGATCGCCCAACACGCCCGCACCATTCGATTGCCAATTCACATCACCGAAAAACTCAACAAAATCAAAAAAGTGCAGCGGGAACTCACCCAGCAGTTGGGCCGGTCTCCCTCCCCTGGGGAAATTGCCAGCGCCCTCGAACTGCACCCTTCCCAAATTCGGGAATACCTGCTGATGGCAAGACATCCAGTTTCTTTGGACTTGCGCGTAGGAGACAACCAAGATACCGAACTGCAAGAACTCTTAGAAGACGAAACGGCATCTCCAGACAACTACATTACCTCGGAATTACTGCGGCAAGACCTCAATACTTTGATATCAGAACTTACCCCCCAGCAGCGAGATGTAATAATTTTGCGCTTCGGTTTGGAAGACGGCACAGAAATGTCTCTGGCGAAAGTCGGAGAACGGTTAAATCTCAGCCGGGAACGGGTGCGGCAGCTAGAACATCAAGCCCTTGCCCACCTGCGGCGCCGCCAATCTCAAGTCCGAGAATACTTGGCTAGTTAGTCACTAAAAAAGTTGAGATTTCCCAAAATCTCAACTTTTTTTTCGTGTTGGCGCTGCTGGGAAGGATACTTTTATAGCAGTTAAAAAAAAGAATGCAACGGTAGGCCCGTGCTCCAAACCCTTATGGAATAGGTCACACCAAATTATTCAATTCTTTAATCTAAAATTTAAAATCAAAAATGGTATTATTTGAGGGGTCGATCGCCCGATGGGGCGGACGCAAAATTTATCAAAACTAGTCTTAGATTTAACTTCAGGAACCGGGCGGGCGATCGTTCCTTTAAGTTTATAGTCAACATTAAGCCAAATACCCGGTTTCTCTACAATCTTTGTGAAACTGGTACAAGAGGCGCTTGGAACCAGCTATTTTAAATTTTGGGGTCTGGAGTGGTTTTGACTTATTTCATATTGACAGGAAGTTTAGAAGCGATCGCGATCGTGCTGGCTCTCTCGCCCGGTAACTTCAGCATCGCATTCCCCGCACGCCGGACACACAACTCGGACATCAAATCCGGCGTTTTAAGCTCGCAATCTCCGCCAAATCCTGGGGCAGATACAGCTAGCACAGGTTTAGCAGATGGCATTTACCTCTACGGCCAGTCGAGCCAGCCAGAGGAAATTAAACAAGAATATTTTGTATTTGAAATGCGGCAGAGTAAGGTAGTCGGCGCTTTTTACCTGCCTCGGTCTGCTTTTTACTGTTTTTACGGCACGGGCGATCAAACTCAGTTAAATTTAACAGTAGTGGATAGTTACGACGGCAGTCGCTCTCCCTACTCGGTAAACCTGCAACAGTATTACCCAATTTCTACCATCAGCGAGAACGATCGGCGCATCTTGGGAATTTGCAAAGAATCTCACAAACAGCAGGTGTGGGAAAAGTAGGAAACACGCGCTGCGCCACCAGTCAATCGATTTTAGATTTTAGATTTTAGATTTTAGAATTGAAGAAAGCAACCCGACTGATAAATCGGACGCCCCCGGAGCAAATTGCTTTCGGTCAGGGTTCAGGAAACAGTAGTAAAATTGCTCCTGAGTTGAGATTTCGGACGGACACCACACACATGGCAAGATGAAACTGCGTCGGAAAACACTATCGATCGTTGGCATTACCATCGCTGCATTGACTGGCATTCTGTATGTCGCCTCCTCAAGCATCCTCTTGGGCAGCCTGATCAAAGCAGAGGAACAAGAAGCCACACAGGTTGTCAAGGGAGTGCTCAGCGTGTTCGGGCAAACCGCAGATGACTTCAACTCGCGCTTTGCCGACTGGTCGTCCTGGGACGACACCTACACTTTCATCCAAAACCGCAACTCAAAATTCATTGCCTCCAATTTAATTCCAGAAGGGCTGGCTAATATAAGAGTTAATATAGCCATTTTTGTCAATACTTCTGGCAAAATAGTTTACGCTACGGGTTTAGACAGCGAAAAGCTCAAACTAACGCCTGTTCCAGAACCATTAAAACGGCGCATTTCTCTCAGCGACCCGCTGTTGCAGCACCCCAACGCCAAAAGCAGCCTCGCTGGTATCCTGCTGCTACCGTCAGGGCCAATACTGATTACTTCCCGGCCAATTCTCACGACTAAAAGCACCGGCCCGATCCGGGGTACGCTGGTATTCGGGCGCAATTTGGATGCTGCGAGCATTGCGAAGGTTTCTAAAATTACTCGCTTGCCACTCATTGTACACAGCGTTAATGAGACTCAGTTGCCTGCAGACTTCGAGAAAGCGCGGGAGAAACTGTCGGAAAAAAAACCTATTTTTGTGCGTCCTTTAAGCGAAGAGTCGATCGCGGGTTACACTTTGATCCGGGATATTTACAACCAACCTGCGCTGCTATTGCGGGTGGATATCCCCAGAGAAATATATCGGCAAGGTCAAATTAGTTTACTGTACCTGCTGGGGTCTGTAGCGCTAGCGGGAGTTGGGTTGGTCGGCTGCACTCTGCTGCTGCTAGAGCATCTGGTGCTGTCTCGGTTGAGCGGTTTGGCGAAAGCAGTCAACCACGTCAGCAGCAGCCAAGACCTCTCGGTGCGACTACCTGTGACGGGCGAAGATGAGTTGTCCGACCTTGCCCATACTATCAACGGAATGTTGAGTGCGATCGCCCAAGCCGAAAGCGAACAACTTGAGGAAAAAGCCCGCTACAGAGCCGTAGTCGAGCAAGCTACAGATTGCATTTTCCTGTGGGACGCTCAAACCAAACGTCTTTTGGAAGCCAATACAGCGTTTACAGACTTGCTCGATTACAGTCTTGATGCGATTTCGCAACTGACTATTTACGATATCATCGCTTACTCTAAAGACCTAATTGACAACAATATCGAGTTGCTGCTGACGGACAAACAATTCAGAATTGGCGAAGTCCTCTACCGCCGCCGAGACGGTTCCTGCGTGGATGTAGAAGTGAGCGGGAGCGTGATTTCCTACGGAGGCCGCGAGATTATTTGCACTGTTGTCCGCGACATTACCGAGCGCAAGCAAGCAGAAGCCGAACTGCGAGCCTCGGAAGAACGCTACAGACTTTTGTTTAAAAATAACCCCCATCCGATGTGGGTTTACGATTTAGAAACTCAGGAATTTATAGCCGTCAATCAAGCTGCTATCGAACACTACGGCTACACTCGCGACGAATTTCTCAACATGACCGTTGCGGACATTCGTCCCTCCCAAGAGCTGCCGAAATTGCTAGAAAATATATCCCAAGTAGATGCTGGTATTGAGTTTGCAGGTGTGTGGCAGCACCTGAAAAAAGACGGAACAATTATTGATGTAGAAATTACTTCTTATGCCATGCTATTTGATAGCAGAAATGCTGAATTAGTGCTTGCTCACGACGTGACCGACCGCTTGCAAGCCGAGGCCGAACTCTACAAGGCCAAGGAAGCTGCAGAAGCAGCTAGTTTGGCTAAAAGTCAGTTTTTGGCTAACATGAGCCACGAACTACGAACTCCTCTGAATGCGATTATCGGTTACAGCGAGATTCTGCAAGAAGAGGCTTTAGATTTGGGCGCAGAAAATTTTGTGTCTGATTTAGAGAGAATTCACAATTCAGGCCAGCTTTTACTAACCTTAATTAATGATATTCTGGACTTGTCAAAGATTGAAGCCGGTCACGCGGAAGTGGAATTAGAAACTTTTGACGTGTCGGAGGTCGTTCAAGATGTAGCTAGAACTGTTGAACCGCTATTTTTGCGAAATACAAATCGCCTGAATGTGGAGTGTCCTAATAATATTGGCGAATTGTATTCCGATCAAATTAAGCTTACTCAAATTTTGTTTAATTTGCTCAGCAATGCAGCTAAGTTTACTCATAAAGGAACAATTACACTCAGCGTTGAAAGAATTCAAAATGATAAGAATAGTTGGGATTATGAACAGTTAATTTTCAAGTGTACTGATACGGGGATTGGGATGACTCCTGAACAGCTACAAAAGTTATTTCAACCTTTTACGCAAGCTGATGCTTCGACTACCCGCAAGTACGGAGGTACGGGTTTGGGTTTGGCAATAGCGCAGAAATACTCTCAGATGCTGGGGGGAGAAATTACTGTGAGTAGCGAATTTGGCAAGGGGTCAACTTTTACTTTAACGTTGCCAGCATAGCTCTCTCTTAAATTTTATATCGGGGAAAAAGTCTTGACAAACAAAATTAATACTCAATACCTGGTTGAGCTTTAATCCCTTGTTCTCGGAATGGATGCTTAACTAATGTCATTTCTGTCACTAAGTCTGCCCGTTCAATTAGTGCATCCGGCGCGCCTCTGCCTGTTAAAATAATGTGGGTTTCTTCTGGCTTTTGGTCTAACCCGGAAAGCACTTGCTCGACTTGCAAATAACCTAGTTTTAATGCTATATTGACTTCATCTAAAAGCACTAATTTAAATTCGGGATTGCAGATAAAAGTTAGGGATTTTTCCCAGGCTTTTTGAGCTGTCGCGATATCTTGATCGCGGTCTTGCGTGTCCCAGGTAAAGCCTTCTCCCATTGCGTGGAATTCTAGCTGTTTTTCCCAGAGTTGAAAAACGGCTTTCTCTGCGGGTTCCCAAGCTCCTTTGATAAATTGTACTATAGCGACGCGGTATCCGTGGCCGAGCGATCGCACAACCATTCCCAAAGCGGCTGTAGTTTTGCCTTTACCGTTACCAGTATTGACTATAATTAAACCTTTTTCTTTGGAGGAGTTAGCGATTCGCTGTGATTGCACTTCTTGGCGGCGCTGCATTTTCTGTTTGTGCTGTTCGGCTGTTAAGCCAGTGGTTTCTTTAGTTTCCATTAGATTTTTTTTAACCGCAGATGAACGCCAATAAACGCTGATGAATGCAGACTTGTTAGTTATTGCCAGACTAGCTGTAAGTTTAGCACGAAACCGGGCAAAACATCTTCTCCTGAAAGTTCTGCGGGAGATTCCAGTATTTCGACTTCTTGTCCTTGGCGATAAATTTCGACTCGGCGGGTTTTGCGGTTGATTAACCAACCTAGTTTTACTTGGTTGTTCATGTATTCTTGCATTTTGTCTTGGGTATCTTTTAAACTATCGGTGGGCGACATTAATTCCAAGACAAAATCGGGGGCGATGGGAGGAAATTTTTGTTTTTGTTCGGGAGTAAGTGCCTCCCATCTTTCCTTTTTTATCCAAGAGACAGCGGGAGAACGATTTGCACCGCTGGGCAGTTTGAAGCAAGTTGAAGAATCGAAACAAATTCCCAGTTGAGTTTGTCTGTTCCAAATCACAAAGTCAGCATTAATTTCTGAGTTGTAATTTCCAGTTTCTCCTCCTGTCGGTGGCATAACGATTATTTCTCCTTTGGCATTGCGTTCAAATTTGACATCTGGGTTTTCGCGACACAATTGATAAAATTGGTCGTCGGTTAGTTTAACTATGGAGTTGAAGTTGATGGTAACTGCTATCATGGTATTTGATCAGGATGCGTTGGGATTTTTAAGCCACATAATGTATCTGAATGCGGATAAATGCCGAGCGATGCAGATGCTGTAAATATTATTGATGTGGGAAGGAGGATTTAAGTCGTAGTTTTTGGTAGGCACTTGCGATATTATTATATCACCTACTTATAACTAGCTATCTATAGTTTTATAAAAAGCTTTTTGGAGAAAACACTTACACACATACCAATAATAAAATGCAATGTTGATTTCACTAAACAATTTAGGTACTCCCTCTAGTAAACTGGAGAATATCTTGTTTTTTAAATGCAGGGAATCTACGCCGATCGCAAAAAACAACAAACCCAAACCAGCTAACAGTATTTGGTAGGGAGTTAACTGTAGTTCTCGCCGAAAAAACCATCCGTAGGAGGACAAAACAACGGCGTATAAAAGACTTACTCCTAGCTTAGGAATTCCTAATGCTATCATATATATATGGATTCTGTAAATTTCATTTAGCAGAAATCCACCTGTTAACAAAGCCGAAAAGAGAATAAATCGATTTTCAGAAGTGCGCGGTTGAAAAGTTTTAGCTAATTTATAGGTAAAAGTACAAACAATGACGGGTACAGAACATAAAATCTGGAAAGTCCGAGTTAACAAAGCGACATTGGGATTGGGGGAAAAATAAGGGTGAAAGAATAAATCGCTGACTTTTAAGCCGGAAATTTGAGTAAAAATTATCAGCAGCGCCACTAGGAAGAAGGATAAACAATTTAGTCGGACAACCAAGCGAGAAATAGTCATAAGCAATTAATACCAAAAATTATGTCTACTGCCAAAATACAAAAAAAATATATCACCAATATCACTGGAGATTTTGTTAAACTTAATCATGAGTGTTATCAAAATAAGGAGACAGTCATGCTGTCAGTGAAAGAAGCAGAATCGATGGTTCTAAATTTGGCGCAACCCCTCGACAGTCAGGGGGATGTAGAAACTGTAGACTTACTGGCAGCATCGGGGCGCATTTTGGCTGCTGCCGTCACTGGTTCCCTGGATTTTCCTTATTGGGATAATTCAGCAATGGATGGGTACGCGGTGCGCTTTGCTGATGTGGAAAACTGTAGCGCCGAAAAACCAATGGTACTCGAAGTAGTTGAAGAGATTCCAGCCGGATATCAGCCTCAAAATACCGTTCAATCCGGGCAAGCGGCGCGAATTTTTACGGGTGGGGTGATGCCTGCCGGTGCTGATACTGTGGTAATGCAGGAAGAAACAAGGCGTGAGGGCGATCGTATTTTTATCTTAGTTTCTCCTGAAAAACCGCAAGCATTTGTCAGGCACAAAGGCGCTTTTTATCAAGCAGGAACAACTTTGCTAACTCCCGGTACAGTTATCAATGCCCCAGAAATGGCGGTGTTAGCAACTGCCCAGTGTATTCAAGTTCCCGTTTATCGGCGGCTGCGGGTGGCAATTTTTTCTACTGGTGACGAATTGGTATCGCCAGACGAACCTTTGGCACCGGGGAAACTGGTAGACTCGAATCAGTATGCTTTGACAGTTTTGTTGGCGCAAATGGGATTTGAACCGATTCGATTGGGCATTGTTCCTGATAATGAAGATGCGTTAAATAATGCGATATCCCGGGCTGTTGCGACGGCGGATGTGGTACTTTCTACGGGGGGCGTCTCGGTAGGAGACTACGATTATATTGAGAAAATATTGGGGGATTTGGGAGGAAAAATTCACATTAGTTCTGTGGCGATTAAGCCGGGAAAACCTTTAACAGTTGCTGCGTTTAAACGAGGTGAAAAGAATGATGATTCGCCGAGTTTGAGTTCGGATTGTCTCTATTTTGGTTTGCCAGGAAATCCGGTTTCGGCTTTAGTCTGCTGTTGGCGTTTTGTTGTGCCTGCTTTGAAAAAGATGTCTGGGCTTGCCCTGGATGCTTGGGGGCCGGAGTTTCTCAAAGCTAGGTGTAATGCTGAATTGCGATCGCCTGGGCAGCGCGAAACTTATGTTTGGGGTAAACTACATTTAGTTGCCGGAGTCTGGGAATTTGAACCTGCTAGCGGCAGCCAAAATTCAGCGAATTTAATTAACCTCGCCAATACGAGTGGTTTAGCAGTTTTGCCACCAGGGGACACCTGGATTGTACCGGGCGAATTCGTGGAGGTTTTAAAAGTTAGTCATTAGTCAGTTGACAGTAGTCAGTTGGCAGTAGTTAGTTGGCAGTCAACAGTCAACAGTCAGCCGGAAAAATTACCAATTGCCAATTAATTATGAGAATTTTAATTGTTGAAGATGACCCGATGATGCAACTGGGATTAGAGCAAGTTTTAGCCGATTCCCCAGAAATAGAAATAGTAGGACAAGCAGAAGACGGCTATTTAGGCGTAGCAGCCGCACTGAAACTCAAACCTGATATTATTGTAATGGATATCGGTTTGCCGCGGCTCGACGGCATAGCAGCGACGCAGCAAATTAAAGCACAACTGCCCGAAGTTCGAGTCGTAATGTTAACTTCTCACACGGCAGAAACTGAAATTATTGCTGCCCTTTCTAGTGGTGCTGATGCTTATTGTATTAAAGGTGCTTCTGTAGACAGGCTGTTAGCAGCGATCGCAGCCGCAGCAGAGGGCGCTACATATCTTGATCCTCAAATTGCCCGGACTGTCATCGAACACCTCAAACCCCCGACACCTGCCTCTACAACTACTTTTGGTCAGTTGTCGCAGCGGGAATTGGAGGTGTTAAGATTAATGGTGGAAGGTAACAGCAATCCCGAAATTGCAGCGGCGCTTTACTTGAGTCCAAATACTATTAAAACTCATGTTCGCGGTATTATGAATAAGTTGGCAGTGGATGACCGCGTGCAAGCAGCAGTTGTAGCGCTGAGAACTGGATTGGTGTAAAGAAGGAAGAGGGAAGAGGGAGAAGGAAGAAGGAAGAAGGAAGAAAAATAATTCACCGTTTTTCCGTTACTAATTCGCAATTTCCAATTCGCAATTAAATTCCCAATGCCCAATGCCCAATGCCCAATGCCCAATTCCCAATGCCCAATGCCCAATTCCCAATGCCCAATTCCCAATTCCCAAAAAGTTTATGTCTGAGTGGATAGAAATCGGTAAAATTGTAGCAGCTCAAGGTTTGGACGGGGAAGTGCGAGTGTATCCCGATTCTGATTTCCCGGAAAGGTTTATCGAACCGGGGAAGCGGTGGATTTTGCGCCCTAACAAAAGTGAACCGGAACCGATCGAGTTTTTGGGCGGTCGCTACATTCCGGGCAAAGGCCTGTATGCTGTAGAGGTAGAGGGTGTGGAAGACCGCGATAGTGCTGAGGCGCTGCGGGGCTGTAAGTTGTTTGTTGAAAAGACCGATCGACCTTACCTCGAATCTGATGAGTTTTACGTCCAAGATTTGATCGGTATGGAAGTTTTTAACCAGTTAACCGGGGAAATCCTAGGCAAGGTAAGTGATATTATTCCCGCAGGTAACGACCTTTTAGAAGTAGAAACGAATCTAACCGCGCCGGAAACTGTCGCTGCAGAATTAGAAAAGCCAAAACAGCGTGAAACTCCCCAAGCCAACGCTGACCCCAGAAATACCCGCAAACCACGGAAAATTCGCGTTAAAGAGCCTAAATCCACAAAAATATTGATTCCTTTTGTGGAAGAGATTGTGCCAGTTGTTGACTTAGAACAAGGCCGAATTGAAATTGTGCCTCCTCCTGGTTTATTGGAATAATATCATGTCCGGTCGCTCGACCGGATCTGATATTAATTATTAACAATTCCCACTTCTCAATTCCCGATATTAATCTTTTCCTTTATTTGTCGACCGCACTATCAAGTAACTGATGGAAAGCGCGAAAATTGCAGTCGCCAAACCAATCAAGTCGGCTGCGGTTTTCTTTTCCAGGTCAAGAATGATGATTTTTCGAGATACTGCTATCAAAGAAGTTACAATAACTAGCTCTACTTGAATTACGTGCTTTTTCAGATAAGCTGTAATATTTTCCAAAATTTCCAGAGCAATTAAAACATTTAAAAATAACCCAAATATCACAAACAATGTGTCTTTTAACAAATTATCAGTGTGGTTTACCAATTCTTTTGCTAAAAAAATCAGCAAATCGCAAACGCTGAGGAGAATTACCCAAATCATCGCCAGTGATAAAATTTTCGATATTACTACTTCTACACTTTCTGTAAAATGCAGAAAATTTTCATCACTGCTTGACTTGGAAATTTGCCTAAATATTTTTTTCAGCATAAAAGTGATTTAGTCTTCATTCTTAATTAATGATTTTGTCATTGTTCGGTACACTTTGCAAGCGCAAAACTCTGTGATTGCCTGGTTTTACGGCATCACCCGGGTACTTGGGAAAAGGTGGCTCTCTTTGCCTGTTATATCTTATAGTTTTTCGTGCCAGCTAGGAATCGATCGCGTGCGATGAACTCCTGCTTAATAAATTTTTGCCATAAAAAAACCTCAAACTATTGTCTAGCAATATTTTGAGGCTTTTAAGGCGCGGTGCGACCACTGAACTAACTATCTCTTCTCAACAGAGAATGATTGTTGACTCCCAGCTTGCTCCGACGCGCTATAGAAGATAGCTAAAAATTTAGCTCGGGTGGTTTAGTAGCGACGAGAATTGCCACCGCGATCGTTGTTACCCCAGTTACCGCTGTTAGAAGAACCACGTTCTTCGCGGGGTTTTGCCTTATTGACCTTGAGGTCGCGACCCATCCACTCAGCACCGTCAAGAGCCTCAATGGCTGCGGCTTCTTCGGCTTCGGTAGACATTTCTACAAAAGCGAAACCCCGCATCCGACCTGTTTCCCGGTCAGCAGGCAACTGAACGCGCTTTACTGTTCCGTACTCTCCAAAAGTTTGGTTGAGGTGCTCCTGCGTTACTTCGTAGGATAAATTGCCGACATAGATTGACATTGAACATTCTCCAGAATCAGAGGGTGTAGAGATTTAAATCCGGAGGAACGCCGATCGAACGAACTGTACTGCCGAAAATAAAGCCTTGTAAAACCATTATAGCACCTTGAGGTGCAAACGGCAATTGTCTGACACGATTAATTAAAAAGAAAGCAGAAGCTATTCGCCAGAAGGCATTCTGCGGAAGCAAAAACGCCCAATCAAAGAAGGAAAAACTCACAATACATAAATTTACATAAATTTAATTTTCCTTATTCCCTGGCTCTGCCGGGGAAACGCAGTTTTTAGGCTGCGTAATGGCCTAACGATTTTAGGTTTTAGATCTGGGATGTGAGATTTAAGATTTATGTATAGGGTATGTCCGGATTCAAAATTGCTCGATCGAGAGAGGTTGTTACTCCAAAAAACTGATACAAGCCCCGGACTCCTGTCGGGAAGAGTGCAAAATTTTCGACTCTTGTTCAATATCCCAGATTCATCTGTGGAGTAAATCTTCAATCGTTCGACTGAGCGTGATTGACTGAGCGCTCGCCGAACGTCAACCAAGTTCCTCTCGTTTCCTTGTCTATCCCCCGCGGGTTCCCGCTCGTTCTTCGGTGATTTGTAACATCCCGTAGTTGGACGGCAGCTCAAGAAGTAACGGCGAGGGTGGATTTTGCCCAATTAAATTCCTCAACTTCTGCGGCAGTTTCTGCCCCAACCACCACCAACTGCACCGCACAAGCTTTTAACTCAGGCTGTTTGGAATCTGGACAGCTTGCAGAATGAGTCATGGCATTGGCTTCAGCGCCTTCTGCCCACAGAGAACCCCAGTGCATGGGTACAAATAGCGTACCAGGGGCGATCGCCTTTGTGACTTTTGCTGGAAACTGCGCCTTGCCGCGGCGCGATCGAACTTCCAGCAAATCTCCCTCCTTAATCTGCAATTGGGCAGCATCGCGGGGATGAATTTCCAAAAACGGATCGGGGTGCAATTGATTAATTTTCTCTGTTCTACCCGTCCGCGTCATCGTGTGCCAGTGTCCGTAAAGTCTCCCTGTCGTCAACACAAACGGATAATTGGGATCGGGAGGTTCTGCCAGTCCCCGCGAGTGATAGGCCGAAAATCTTGCCCGCGCGTCAGGAGTGTGAAAACGCCTGTCAGTATACAGCCGTTTCGCTTCGTTCGCTGGATGCACAGGCTCGTTTTCCCGGCAAGGCCACTGCTGTGGCCCTTCTTGGCGGATGTATTCGTGGCTGAGACCGGTCATGTCGCAAGGCTGACCCCGCGTCAACTGCGCGTACTCTTTAAACACCTCCGCACTGTTCTCGAAAGCAAAGTGTTGGGCAAAACCCAACCGCCGTCCCACCTCGGCGAAAATGCTCCAGTCGTCGCGGGCTTCCCCGGAGGGAGTGTCGAAACCGGGACAAAAGGTAACGCGGCGTTCGGAATTCGTCATTACTCCGGTTTTTTCGCTCCACTGCGTTGCTGGCAGCAGGATGTGAGCGTAGGCAGAGGTTTCAGTGGGATAGTAAGCTTCTTGATAAATAGTAAAGGGCGATCGCAGCAAAGCGGCTTTAGTGCGTTCCAAATCCGGCATACTCACCACCGGATTGGTAGCTGCAATCCACAGCAACTCGACTTCGCCAGTTTCCAAGCCGGTAATCATCTCCCAAGCTGTGCGGCCCGGATTTGGGGAAATGCTTCCCGGTGCGATTCCCCAAAACTCTTCGACTTGGGTTCTGTGTTCAGCATTTTTCACAAATCGGTAGCCTGGGAGCAAGTGAGACAGTCCTCCCGCTTCCCGCCCTCCCATCGCGTTTGGCTGCCCGGTGAGGGAAAACGGGCCGCATCCCGGTTTGCCGATTTGACCGGTCATCAAGTGCAAATTAATCAGCGATCGCACCTTTGCCGTGCCTTCCGACGACTGATTCATTCCCATCGACCACAGCGACAAAACCCGCTGCGACTGTTCCCAGTAGTTTGCCGCCGTTTCTAACTCGCTGACAGTAATGCCGCAGCGCGAGGCTACAAACTCCGGCGTGTAGCTGCTAATAACCTCAGCAAAAGCTGAAAAATTCGCCGTGCATTCTTCAATAAACTCAGCATCTATTGCTTGCCTGCGTAACAGCAAATATGCAATTCCATTAAGCAAATCTATATCCGTACCCGGTTTAATTGCTAAGTGCAAATCCGCCGCTTCCGCAGTCGGAGTCCGCCTTGGATCTACCACAATCATCTTGACATGGGGATGCTTTTTGTGGTACTTAGCTAATCTATTGAATACAATCGGATGGCATTCCGCCGTATTGCTGCCGATAATAAAAGCGCAATCTGTTAATTCTAAATCGTCGTAACAGCAAGGCGGCCCGTCCGAGCCAAAGCTTTGAACGTATCCAGAGACTGCTGAAGACATACACAAGCGAGAATTAGCATCAAAATTATTAGTACCCAGACAACCTTTCATTAGTTTCTGGGCAATATAATAATCTTCTGTTGCGAATTGACCCGACCCGTAAACGCACAAAGCATCGGGGCCGCTGGTGCTGCGAATTGTTTGGATGCGGTTAACAATTGCATCGAAAGCTTCGTCCCAGCTAGCGCGGCGGAACGGTTGGTCGAGAGTATCTCGCATCATTGGATACAGTAGCCGATCGCTCCGAATGGACTCTGCTACGGTTGCTCCCTTAATACAAACCATGCCCTGACTCGATGGGTGATTGCGATCGCCCCGCACTTTCCAACTTTGTTTTTTGTCGGGAACAACTTCTAGACCGCAACCTACACCGCAGTATGGGCAAAGAGTTTTTATAGTTTCCATCTGGTGATTTTAGATGCTAATTTTTGAAAGCTAATGGGTAATTCGTAATTTGTCATTATAGTCGGAACTGAGGGCTCCTGCAAATAACGTGTCAATCATTACTAACTTACCGCATATATGCTTCACAGAAACGGACAATACCCTGATTTAGAATTACCCGCTATCTTACTAAAAATCTGGCTTGCTCTCGCTTTTAGTCAGCTTCTGGCTGCTACTCAATCTTCCTCACACATAGGAAATTTATACCTAACTCTTGTCACCCCCAGGATGGGGCTAGGAGGAATTATTGCCTAGTTAAAACAGCGCGCAGGTACTACTTTTGACCTGGTTGTTAATACCAATTCGAGATTTAGTGCGGAAGTATTATGTCGCCTACTTCTTTGTTTTAACTTCTAATACGCCACCGTTGGTGGGGCTAAAAGTTACTTGGAACTCAGCAGTTTTTTCAGAGCCTGCTGCGGCATCTGCAGGAGTTTGCAAAACCGGCAGAGGAGTTTCTTTGACGAAATCTTTAGCTGCTTTATTTGTGGGATCGAACTGTAGTATCTCCCCGTTTTGTTTTACTTTGACCCGATAAGTCAAGCTTTCGGTAAATGTCGGAGTTGTTCTCCATTTTTGGTCGATTTGTGCATACAACTGCTTTCCGATCGCATCGAGTTCGGCTTGGTCAGAAATCACTGATGCGGCAGTGGTGGCAGCAATGGGTGCAGGACTTGCAGCAGCAATGGGTGCAGGGCTAGCAGTCGGTGCGATCGAACTTACTGCGATTTGCGGGCTGGGGGGAGAACTCACAATCGCCCCGGCAGTCGGCGCCTGTGGTGCAGTTTCTGCTAGTTTCGCTTGCTTTAGCTGGCTGGAAACAACAGACATATTGACCGCAGCTAAAGTAAACATTGCTACGAACCACGAGGCTGCCAGGATGCCGCGTTTGATCGACGAGGCTTCTGAGGGTTCGGCAGCGTGAGACACAAAAGGTGCAGGTGCAAGAGGCCTGTCAGCAACCGCAGGCTTTTTGCTAGCAGGTAATGGCATCGGTAGCGCGACGGCTTCTGTCTCCGAGTCCGTTTCTTCACCTTCTTCGTGGTGGGCGTAGCGAGAAAACAGAAACTCCAAAGCAAAGTTACGCAGTTCGTAATATTTCGGGTCTTCCATAATCCGCGCCCGATTGCGGGGACGGCTGAACGGAACGTGCATATCTTCGCCGATGGAAGCAGCAGGCCCGTTGGTCATCATCACGATGCGATCGGCCAAAAACAAAGCCTCATCAATATCGTGAGTAATCATAATGACGGTAATTTTTTCCTTCCGCCAAATTTTCAGCAATTCTTCCTGCAACTCTTCCCGGGTAATTGGGTCTAGAGCTCCGAAAGGTTCGTCCAAAATCAACAGTTTGGGACGAGTTGCCAGAGCTCTGGCGATCGCCACCCGCTGTTTCATACCCCCGGACAATTGGCCCGGTCTTTTGTTACAAGCTTCGGTCAGCCCCACTAATTCCAAGTGTTCCTTGACGATCGTATTGTGTTCGTCTGCGGACTTTTCCGGGTAAACATTTTCAACGCCGAGGTGAATATTTTCTGTAGCAGTCAGCCACGGTAGCAGCGAGTAGTTTTGAAACACCACCATGCGATCGGGGCCTGGTTCAGTAATCTGCGAACCTTCCAGGGCTACTTCTCCGTTTGTCGGCCCGTTGAATCCCGCAATCATATTCAGCAAAGTTGATTTGCCGCAGCCAGAGTGACCGATCAAACAAATAAATTCGCCTTCATTAATAGTCAGGTTTACACCGTCGAGAACCACGTAAGGGCCTTTAGGAGTTTCGTAGACTTTCGATACGTCTTTAATCGTAAGAAAGTCTTGCTTAGTCGTTTGAATTTTGGTTTTTTGGGGAGTTTTTAGAGTTTGCATATTTTCAGGATGTGGATTTTGGGTTGAGGAATTAGACATGACAACTTTGGATTGAGAATTTGAAATTAGGGACTTAGGAAGCGGGAAAGGTGGAGTCTTGTTTCCTGATTTCTTGCTCCTCATTCCCTCTTCCTATTTGCTGGTTATGCTGGCAGTTTGATGGAACACTGACTGCCTATTTGTTCAATTAAGATTTCTTCAATGCGGACGGCACGTTTGATTTTGACATTGTGAAGATAGTCGATCGGGTCGTCGAGATTAAACACAGTGCCGTCAAATAGCTCGATCGTCCGGCGATCTCTGGCAATATCCGGCAAACCCAATTCGCGCACTGCTTGACCAAAAACATCGGGCCGCAAAACTCGATCGACCACTTCCACCCAGTTTTTCGGGAACGGGATCAGTCCCCAGCGAGCCATCTGCGCCATCACCCACACCATTTCTAGGCGGTCTGGAAAATTGGTTTTGTCAACAGAGAACTGGTTGAAATTGTAGAGCATTTCTGGTTCTGCCTCCGTACCGGAGTTGTACGGATCGATGAACCCTGGACGGATGTCTTTCGGATCGGCGCCAATGTATTGTTCTTGGCTAATCAATGCTAGGACTTCTTCGCGGTTGCGCCGGTCATCGCAGTATTCGCAGGCTTCCAAAAGCGCTTTGACGAGGGCGAGGTGGGTTTGAGGATATTTCTGAGCCCAATCTTCGCTAACACCGAGAACTTTTTCGATGTGTCCGGGTAGAATATCGAGGGAACGGGCCATAACAAAACCCGTACCACTGTTGACTGCGTGGGAGTTCCAGGGGTCGCCTGAGCAGTAGCCGTCAATGTTGCCTGCTTTTAAATTCGATACCATCTGCGGGGGCGGAATCACGGTCAAGCCCACGTCGAGGTCCGGGTCGATGCCGCCGGCGGCCAGCCAGTAGCGGAACAGCAGATTGTGCATGGAGGCAGAGTGTACCATGCCCAAGGTGTGAACTTTATCGGGAGTCTTGGCGATCGCAGCTTTGAAATCCTCTAATGTCCGAATGCCTTGTCTGTAAAGGTCTTTGTTGAAAATAATCGAATTGCCGTTGCGAGAGAGCGTCATGGCGCTACAGACGGGTACAGGGGCTTCACCGTCGAGGCCCAACAGCATCCCGATCGGCATTCCTGCGACCATTTGCGCTGCGTCCAGCCGTCCTTCGGCGACTCCTTTGGCGATCGCTTTCCAGCCCGGTTCGCGGCTGAGGGTGACTTCTTCCAAGCCGTGGGCTTTGAAAAATCCTTTTTCTTTAGCTACTACTAAGGGGGCGCAGTCGGTGAGGGGAATAAAGCCGATGTCGAGGTTGATTTTTTCCAAGCCGTTGCGGGCGATCACAGGCGGTTGTTGTTTGGCCCGGCGCTGTTTGACCCGCTTTTGCTGGTTGAGGAAGTAAACCATTTCGTTACGCAGCGCGTAGTAACTCGGATGGTTGACAACTTCCATGCGCTTGCGGGGGCGGGGAATGTTCACTTCGAGGATTTGCCCGATTTGCGCTTCCGGGCCGTTGGTGAGCATCACAATGCGATCGCTCAGTAATAAAGCCTCATCCACGTCGTGAGTTACCATCACGCTGGTGACTTTACTTTCTTCGCAAATTTTCATCAACTGGTCTTGCAAACCGCCGCGAGTTAAAGCATCGAGAGCTCCGAAGGGTTCGTCTAGCAGCAGCAATTTCGGGCGAATCGCCAGGGCGCGGGCGATCGCAACTCTTTGTTTCATCCCCCCAGAAATTTCGCCTGGGCGTTTGTCCGCGGCGTGTCCGAGTCCGACCAATTTAATGTGGTGTTCGATCACCAACTCGCGATCTTCTTGAGAGTTACCGCTGTAAATTTCATTTACTGCTAGGGCAATATTTTCGCGCACCGTCAGCCAAGGTAGCAGCGAGTAATTTTGAAACACCACCATTCTGTCCGGGCCTGGATCGCGGACTTCGCGTCCTTCTAAAGTAATCCCGCCCTGACTTGCTTTGTCGAGGCCGGCGATGATATTTAGCAGCGTAGATTTGCCGCAGCCAGAGTGCCCAATTAAGGTGATGAATTCTCCTTTTTTAATTTTCAGTTCGATATTTTTAAGAGCGATGTATTGCTCTCCATTGGGCAAGTTAAATACGCGGTCAACGTGGTCTACTTCAACAAATACTGACATGGTAATTTTAGGTTAGTTTGTAATTTGTATGATGCTGATTATTAATTGGGCATTGGGCATTGGGCATTGGGCATTAATTTACAACTAATTTCTACCAGTTTGTAGTTGGTAACCATTCCCCATGCCCCATTCGCCAGGCCCTATGCCTGATTCCCGATGCCCGATGCCCAAATTCTATTTCTGTTCTTCAGGAACAACTTTGGAAGCGATGAAACCAACGATTCTGTCTAAAATCAAACCGACGATTCCTACATAAAGCACTGCTAGAATCACTGCGCTGAGTCGAGAACTATTGTAAGCGTCCCAGATGAAGAACCCGATGCCGACGCCGCCGACTAACATTTCCGCAGCTACGATCGCCAGCCAAGACAAACCGATACCAATTCTCAAGCCAGTGAAGATGTAAGGAACTGAAGATGGCAGCAGGATTTTCCAGAAGTATTTTTGGTTAGGGAGGCGCAAGACGCGGGCAACGTTTCTGTAGTCTTGGGGGATTTGTTGAACCCCTACTGTGGTGTTAATTAGAATCGGCCAAATGGCGGTAATTAAGATTACGAAGAGTGCCGAAACTTCGTTAGCTTTCATCCCCATGCCTTCAAAGGGATTGAACTGTTGAAATACGGCCAGGGCGATCGGCAGCCAAGCCAGGGGCGGGATAGTTCTGAATACTTGAAACAGTGGGTCTAAAGCATCGAACATTAAAGAGTTTGTGCCGATCAGGATTCCTAAACTGATGCCGAGGACTGCTGCCAAACTAAAGCCGATCGCCACCCGCTGCAAGCTAGCAAAAATTTGCCAGAACAAGCCTTTGTCTGTACCGCCGTTGTCGAAGAACGGATTGATAATCAGATTCCAGGTTTCTTGGACAGCTTTGATTGGCCCCGGCAAGCTGGACTCTGGACTGTTGCAGAGGATTTGCCAGATTATCAGCAGAACTGTAATTGCTACCAACGGGCGGATGATTTTTCGGCGGTTTTTTTGAACATGATCCAGAACGAAATTTACGGGATTTTTGCTTTTAGTAACAGCGAGATTTGTTGCCATTTTTCTTTTTGCAGTATTGTGAATAATCGATTATTTGTAGATACTTTGAACAGAGTTCAACTGGTGTGGTTCGTGGAACGAACTATCCGTTCCACTCCGCGCAACACCATCAATCAATTTTAGGGGTTTGTCAACTGTTAACAGTCAACAGTCAACAGTCAACCAACTAATTATGCTTTTTTGATTGCCAGACTCTTCAGATATTCTTCTGGTTTTTCTGGGTCAAACTTCACGCCGTCAAAGAAGGTTTCGACACCGCGAGAAGTGGTAGTAGGAATTTGGGCTGCGGGAACGCCAAGTGTTGTCGCTGCTGCTTTCCAAATATCTTCGCGGTTAACTTTATCAACGGTTGCTTTGATATCGGTAGTTGCCGGGATATAACCCCAGCGAATATTTTCAGCTAAGAACCAAGCATCGTGACTCTTGTAGGGATAGGAAGCATTATCAGCCCAGAATTTCATCGCGACAGGGCTAGCGGCTTCAATGCGGCCGGTACCGTAGTCAATTTGACCTTTAGAGCGACCGATAATATCTGCTACGGGTACTTTTAACCACTTATCTTGAGAGATGATTTGGCACATCTCATCGTGATTTTCTGCCTTATCGCACCACTGCTGGGCTTCCAGTACGGCCATTGTAATTGCTTTTGCAGCTTTGGGGTTTTTGTCAACCCAATCTCCTCTTAAACCTAAAGCTTTTTCAGGATGATCTTTCCACATTTCTCCAGTGATTAAGGCGGTGTATCCTACCTTTTGAGTAACTAGCTGAGCATTCCAAGGTTCGCCTACGCAAAAGGCTTCCATGCTGCCAGATTTCATGTTCGCTACCATTTGGGGCGGCGGTATGGGAATCACGGAAACATCTGTATCTGGATTAATACCGCCGGCTGCTAGCCAGTAGCGTATCCACAAATCGTGGGTGCCGCCGGGAAAGGTCATAGCAATAGGAACGTTTTGATTTGCAAAAGCTGCTTTCAGAGGTGCGCTGTCTGTACCTACTTTTAAATCTAGGTATTTTTTGCTCAGGGAAATTGCCTGACCGTTAGTATTTAACCGGGCGACAATGTACATCGGCACTGGCTGATTGCCTTTGGTAATAGTGCCTAATGTCATGTGGTAAGGCATCGGAGATAAGATGTGGGCTCCGTCAATGCCACCTTTGTCGGAACCGAGTTCTAAGTTGTCGCGAGTAACTGGCCAAGATGCTTGTTTGGTAACTTGTACGTCTTTCATGCCGTACTTAGCAAATAACCCTTTTTCTTGGGCGATGATTAAGGGTGCTGCGTCGGTGAGGGCGATGAATCCGAGTTTGGCTGCGGTAACTTCTGGGGCGTCGGCAGGGTTGATGTTGACTGCTGGGGCAGCGCTGGGTGATGCGCCACCGGCTGCGGGGGTTGCACCTCCGTTAGATGTGGTTGAACCGGAACTGCAACCGTGGGCTAGGAGGGTGCCGGCTGCTGTTGCTCCGGCGGTGATGATGAATTTTCTTCTAGAAAGGTTGCTCATTTGTCTTGAATTGTTGTTGTACTTTGAGATGGTGGAAATGTGAGATGTGAGATTGATTCGCGACCTTTGCATCGCATCTCACATTATGAGATTAGGCGTCGATCGTCACTTTGCCGATCGCCCGCGCGCTGCAAGTTAAAATGAACCCTGGTTCTAAGTCTGTCGCCGCGTCGGGTTTGCTATCGTAGACTGTTTGGCCTTCTAGGAGTTTCTGCTGGCAAGTGCCACAGCTTCCCGACCGGCAATTGCTGTCAAGTTCGACTCCTGCCCGTTCGGCAACATCGAGAATGAACTCATCTTCGCTGCAAGCAACTTCTTTGCCCGATCGAGCGAAAATAACAGTAGATGTCAGAGGTTTGGCTGCCGGGACTGCCGTTTCGCCATCCTCAACCGTCAATTGCAGTTGCCGGTTCAGCACAGCTACATCCCCTGTAATCTGTTTGGGAACTGCCCCAAACTGCTCGACTAACAGTTGATGCAGCAGCGGTTTGAGGTCTTCGCAAGGGATGCCTTTTTGGACGCAAGCACCCAAATGAGCGTCTTTGCCAACTGTGCCTCCCATGTAAATGTCTACACCTTCGAGGGTTTTGCCGTTCTTGCGAACTTTTGTTCCCATCAAACCAATGTCTGCTACCTGGGGTTGACCGCAGGAATTGGGGCAACCCGTCCAGTGAATTCTCACAGGTTTGGGCACTGACAGTTCGGCTTCGAGTTCCTCAATCATTGCCACGGAGCGGCTTTTTGTTTCGATGAGGGCGAAGTTGCAAAACTTGGCGCCGGTACAGGAAACCAAGGCTCGCGTTAGCGGTGCGGGGTCGATGGAAAAACGCTGCAACAGCGGTTCTTTGACCAGCGCTTCAATCCGCGAGTCGGGAACGTTGGGAATAATCACGTTTTCTTCCACAGTCAGCCTGAGCTCGCCGCTGCCGTAAACCTCGGCGATTCTGGCCAAATCGAACAAATCCGATGCCTGCAGCCGTCCGACGGGAACGTGCAGGCCTACATAGTTGAGCCCTGATTGTTTTTGGGGGTAGATGCCGATGTGGTCGCGTTTCTCCCAGATGATTTCATCTTTCGGCGCGGCGGCGGGCAAAGTGCGACCTAATTCTTGTTCGACTTCGGCTCGGAATTGTTCGATTCCGAGTTCGTCAATCAGCCACATCAGGCGCGATTTTTGGCGGTTTGCTCTCGGGCCTTGATCGCGAAACACAGTTAAAATTGCTTTGCACAAATCTACAACGTCGCTAGGACTTGCCCATGCGTTGAGAGGAATTGCAGCTTCGCAGCGTTTGGCAGAGAAGAAACCGCCGACTAAAACGTTAAAGCCGATGTTGCCATCTTTGTAAGCGGGTACGAAGGCGATGTCGTTGATTTCGGCGTGGACTGAGTTGTCGCGGCAGCCTGCGATCGCAATATTAAACTTTCTCGGCAAATTTGAAAACGCGGGGTTGCCTTCGCCGCTGTTCGTAATCAAGTCTTGGACTTGGTTCGCCAGTTCCCGCGTATCTATCAGTTCGTCGGCGTCCAGGCCCGCGACTGGGGAACCGGTGATGTTACGCACGTTGTCCATGCCAGACTGGATGCTGGTCATGCCCGCTTCTTTGAGGCGGCGGAAGATGTCGGGTACGTCTTCGATGCGAATTCCGCGCAATTGCAGGTTTTGTCTGGTGGTGATGTCGGCGCTGCCGTCGTCGCCGTAGCGTTGGACTATTTCTGCTAGGGTTCTGGTTTGATTGCTAGTAATGATGCCGTTGGGCAAGCGCAGCCGCATCATGAATTTGCCGGGAGTTACTGGCCGAAAGAAGATGCCGAGCCATTTGAGGCGGTGCTCGCGATCGATTTCGTCCATTGCTTCCCAGCCGATGGCGGCGAAGTGGTCGAGTTCGCCTTTTAATGCTAAGCCATCTTTTTCGGCTTTGAGTTTTTCAAACTTGTTCAGGCTCGCTTGGGCTTTAGGTTCTACTGTTTGGGTCATCGGTTTACCCTCGCTGCTGACTTGTGTGGGGAGGTATTGACTTGGAGCATAAAGTCTGTGTTTCCTGCTAACCTTAGTGACTGTATGGATTTAAAACTGTATATTTAGTTACTAGATGGAATTTCTTTTAAGCATGGTTGGTCTTCTGTAAACTTGAGTTTGACTGGGCGCTGGCTCGAACGTCGCCAAACTATTTATGGTTATAGTTGCTACCGATGATTCGGTCGATCGCTACGTTTCGATGCACCTTTGTTATGAGCTAATGTAAAGCCCACGATTGTAAATATTCGTAGCTATTTTTACAAAATATTGAGTTTTATGAATATTTTGCATAAGGCCGATGCGTTTTATACATGGGAAATGGGTAAAGACGCCCACAAAATCGAAAAACATCTCTAAATCTTTAGATTTAGGACGGGAGAGGGGGAAATTGGAATATCTCAGATTAATGTTGTGAGTGCGATCGCAGACTTAAAACGAGATCGTCACAACATTAGAGCGGTCGCTGTCACACAGTTTGCCTCAAAACATCACATTGTGTGCTATGCCAGCGTCACTCTTGATTTTCCAAGAAAGAGAGATGATATAAGCATCGAATTCAGGGAATGTCTCATGTTTTTAGTTCAACTTCTCCCCGGCGCTATTTCCGAAATGCTTGCTTCTGTTACGGATACGGGTTGTTTGACTTTAGCCGATCGCTACGGCTTGATGGCTGCTGTTTTGGATGACTCTCTCGACGATGAATACAGACATTCGATTAACCGCCTGCTGCGTTCTGTACTCAAGGGAAGAGTCAAGATAGTCAACGAACTGTCGGCGATATATTAACAGCATTTAAAAATTTGATTGATTTATGCAGCGCTGCAAATGCAGAAACCACCGACGGAGTTAGAAGGAACCCACGATGCCTGCGGATGTAGGGGAGAAAGTTAATTGGGTGTTCTAAAAACGTGCGATAGTTCTTGCCGTATGATTTTTTTTGATTATCCAATTCTCGCTTTGGGCGGCACTTACAGAAAAAGTGCTGATTCATGAGAGCCTGTTGGGTTGAACGCTGATGGTAAAATTAGTAAAACTGCTGTGCGCGATCGGGATTTTAGAAGTTTGAGGAATGAAGTTCTCCCAACCAACGTAATTATAATTATTGAACAGCGCTGGGGATGAAAGACTATTTATTAAAATTATTAATCAAACAATCGAATTATTAAGAGAATCCGGCATCGGCATCTACAACATCACGCCCCTATTGTCAAAATTAATTGGTAATTGATAAAAAATCAATTAAGTCGATCGGCCTGACAAAACAATATGATATTGGAGAGGCGAGTACCGCTTATATTTGGAATAGCAGGCAGTTTATTGCTGTTCTCAACCGCCCAAACCCGGTAGTCGGTTTATTTGCACCTACAGCACTTATGCAGCCCCACTATAATACTGTACCTGCGTCAGTCCTATATAGCAATCCTAAATGATTTGTGTAATTCTTGTAGGGGATCTACCCACGCCCGGTTGCCCCGATGCAGGCTGAGGTAGGCACTCTTAGCACTACCCCTACATATTTTTACAACTGATGCGAGGATTGCTGTATTTAGCTACTCGCATGAGTTCGTTGTTTTAACCAATCTAGTTGATAGGATTTAGCCCGACAAAATATGTCGCGAAACTTTAAGGAATTCGGTCCGAATGTATGATTTACTAAATAAAAATTAAAAACTGTCGATCGATCAGACTGGACAATTTAACCATGATTCCCAGGGAGCATTTTATGAAATCAATTGCTAAAAACAGCATCCAATGGACTTACTCAGTGGCTCTTTTATGTGCCATTCTCGCACTACAGCAACAAAAAGCTACAGCAGCAACGCTATCTAACGGATGGAATTATGCGATCGATTCCTTCAACGACGGCGTGACAGGGCCCCAAATCGGCGGCGGGGAATTTGAATTTTACGGCCTCGCCGTCAAAGAAACATCAGATACAGCTTTCATCGCCATCAATTCTAATCTAAGTTTAGCAGGATATGCCGACTCACTAGCTCAAAGAGGCAACATCAACTACGGCGATTTATTATTCAATTTTTCCGGTAAAAACTTTAATACAGCTAACGCAAGCGGCAGCTTGTTTGGTATCCGCTTTGCCGAAGGAAATGACTCCGGCGTGGCGGGAACAGGCGTTTACAGTAACGTTACAGCGAAAAACGTTACCCAAACTAACTCTGGCTTTAGCAATTTAAACCAATTCAATACGGTAGTGGCATCTCAAGGCGGAACCCCATCAATGGGCGATTTAGCTGCCACAGACCCCTATTTTCTACAAACAGGAAACTCGACTATTCTCAACTCAATAGCTACGGGTACAAAAGTAGGAGAAATATTTTTTTTAACACCAGCAACTTTGAGCGTTCTCGGTCTGGATTTCGCTCAGTTTAATGCAGTAGGTTCTCAAACAATCGGATTCAGTTTCAATAAATCCTCAATGCCTTCGGGGAATTATATTGCTAACTTTTTTGCCGAGTGTGCTAACGATGCGATCGCCATTAAAGGATCGTTTGAACAAGGATCTGCTGAACCAGTACCAGAACCTGCTACTATCTTCGGTACTTTAGCCGGATTTGGGATTCTAGGCATTGGCGCAGCGAAACGCAAAATTCACCACAAAATTAGCTGAAATGAATTTCAGATCGATCCTTGTAGGGACACGGCAATGCCGTGTCCTGCACTTCATAAAGATGAGGTACGTAGTTGGGCTTGGGCCCTATACGTTTAGTGATTATATAAGCTGTCAGTCATACCTCATCTTTTTGAGAAACGCTATATCTACTACTCCTCTAAGCTTGATTGAAATCTGCCGCATTAATCAGGCTGGCAGACACCCCATTCAGAGAGGCTAAAATTTCACCTTTTGCTGACAAACGGATGAAAGTTGAACTGTTTTCTTGAGTAATTGAGAGTTGGGAGAAAGTGAGATTGTTGGCGAGTATTAGCAAATCTTTGCCATCCTCAAAATCCAAGATAGTATCGATGCCAGAATTGGTGGAGAGCAAGAATTTATCGTTGCCAGCACCTCCTGACAAAACATCACTTCCCAAACCGCCAGTCAGTAAATCATCACCGTTACCACCCAGTAGAAGATCGGTGCCATTACCGCCATTCAAACTGTCATCACCGCGATCGGCAAACAAAACATCATCACCGCTACCTCCCAGCAATGTATCGTTACCATTGCCACCATAAAGAGTGTCATTCCCAAGGCATCCATCTAGCAAATCGTTACTTTGATTTCCGCTTAAGAAATCATTGCCATCACCTCCGCAGATACTATCATCTCCGAAGTTACCGTAAAGACTATCCTCACCTTCGCTGCCAAAGATAATATCATTTCCCTTACCCCCCAATCCGATATCATTTCCTCGATCGCCGTCGATAAAATCAGCAGCGACATTGCCAAAAATTAAGTCGTTATCTTCCTTGCCATTTATCGAATCATTGCCCCGATCACCGAAAATGAGATCTTCACCTTCACCTCCCAACATAATGTCATTGTGTTTGCCACCCGACAGGATATCATCTCCCCGATCGCCGCTCACAAAATCATTTTGTTTGTTGCCGTAAAAAGTATCGTTGTTTTCGCCTCCGTATAAGTTGTCATTGCCGAAACCCGCATCGAATATGTTCGGATTTGAACTGCCGTAAAAAGCGTCATTGTCTGGAGTACCCAACTGAATTTCACCGCTGCCATTGCTGGTGATAATATTTTCAGCTTGATTGGGTAAATCCAAATTTGGATACTCAATAGTATTGCAAATGCAATCACTTTCAGTTGAAATTGGTGTCGGCGTTGGGGCCGGTGTGGGAGTTGGCGCTGGTGTCGGCGTTGGGGCCGGTGTGGGAGTTGGAGTTTCCGATGGCGCTGGTGTTGGCGCTGGTGTTGGCGTCGGTGTTGGCGCTGGTGTTGGCGTCGGTGTTGGCGCTGGTGTTGGAGTTTCCGATGGCGCTGGTGTTGGAGTTTCCGATGGCGCTGGCGTCGGTGTTGGCGCTGGAGTTGGCGCTGGCGTCGGTGTTGGCGCTGGCGTCGGTGTTGGTGGTTCTGGTGTCGGCGTTGGTATTGGTGTCGGTGTTGGCGTTGGTGGTTCTGGTGTCGGCGTTGGTGTTGGCGTTGGTGTCGGTGTGGGTGGTTCTGGTGTCGGCGTTGGTGTCGGTGTGGGTGGTTCTGGTGTCGGCGTTGGTGTCGGTGTGGGTGGTTCTGGTGTCGGTGTGGGCGGTGTCGGTGTCGGTGTGGGCGTTGGTGGTTCTGGTGTCGGCGTTGGTGTCGGCGTTGGTGTCGGTGTCGGTGTTGGTGCAGTGTAATTAATAATAGTTGTGGTAGCGCTATCAGCGGTAATTATCGGTGTTACCGCTGCGACGCCTGTGGGGTCTGACAGGGTGACGGTAATAGTTTCATCGGGTTCAACCGTGGTGTCGCCTAACACATCCAGAGTGATGGTTTTTGATGTTTCATCTGTCGCAAAATTAATCGTGCCAGTAGCAGTTTTTGCCCCAGAAGTGCCGCTGATATTGTTATAATCGCTGTCGTTGGTAGCAGTTCCGGCGATCGCATATTTGACGCTACTTGCCCCGTTAGTGACGTTGCTGCGAGTCACAGTGAAAGTTAAAGGTTTTTTGCCGCTATTGCCTTCGTCAATGGTGGCAGCATTGGTGGCAATGGCATAAGCAACAGCAACCGGATCTGAAATAGTTAGAGTTGTTTTTTTTGTAGATCCGGCAATGCCAGCGGTAATTGTGCCAAGGTTGAAAATTACTGTTTCGGGGTTTTCAGAAATACTGTCAGCCTTGATAGTAACTTCAATATTTTTGGTAAGTGCATCACCTGTTGCACCTGCGGGGAATGTAATCGAAGTAGGGGAAAAGGTGTAGTCTGAATTTTCGGTGGCTGTGCTGCTGGAGTCGAGGAGGATTGGCACAACTATATCGTTTAAGGGAGTGCCACCGGTGATTTTGACGGGAATATTAACTACTGTGTCTGTTGTTCCTTCCACACCGCTGTAAGTTGCCGCACCGAAATTAACTGTATTCGATGTATTCAGTAAAACCGAGACAGTTGAACCGGAAGCCGTAGCTATATCCAACTTGCCGTCAGCATTAAAATCTCCCGCAATAGAAAAAGCAAGATAACCATCAGTGTTCGGGGCATTCGGGAGCGTAAAGTCGCTGAGAGTACCAAATTTACCCGTACCATCTCCTGACAAGACTGAAAGTACCTTCTGCACGTAGTTAGACGTGGCTAAATCGAGTTTGCCATCGCCACTAAAATCCCCTGCAACCACAGATTCGGGACCTCCAAAGAAATAAGGTGTGACACTAAAGTTGTTAGCAGTATCAAAATTACCCGTACCATCTCCCAAGAAGACTGAGACAGATCGATTTGAGCTGTTATTAGCGGCAATATCGAGTTTGCCGTCGCCATTAAAGTCGCCTGTGACAACAGTGCGAAACTCAGTCCTGGGGGAGGTAAGGTTAACGGGGGAATTAAAGTTGCCATTACCATCTCCTAAGAAAACGGAGATGTTATCAGTCTCTGAATAGTTCGAGGTGACTAAATCAAGTTTGCCGTCGCCGTTAAAGTCGGCTGTGTCAAGAGTATACTTGGGTGTTTGTGTATTAATCTTAACGGCAGTGCCAAAGCTACCAGTACCGTCTCCCAAAAGTATTGAAACGAAGTTATCGAGATAAGGAGTTGTGGCTAAATCCAACTTGCCATCTCCATTAAAGTCACCGGCTACGATCGACCTATGATCTATATTTTCACCAAAGTTGATAGGATCTGCAAAACTGCCAGTACCTGTCCCCAGCCGGATCGAAACAAAATTGCCGTTACCTTGTGAATCCTGACGATTCGCTACAGCTAAATCGAGTTTGCTGTCTCCATTAAAGTCGCCCACTGCAACACCAGAGGGATTCTCCTTACCTGCTGGCTTAAGTAAGCTGATAGGAGTAGCCAAGCTGCCCGTAGTGCCCGTCCCCAATAATATGGAAATATCTCTTGGGAAGAAGCGATCCTGCCTACCTGTCACTACTAAGTCGAGGAAACCGTCACCATTAAGGTCGCCGGTATCCATGTCTCCAGCATTTGGTACACTATAGTTCCTGGCTTCACTGAAGGTTGCAAGGACGTGGCTGTATGCTGCTAGAACTTCGGGCCGGAATGCTAAAGAGGCTGCAATTTTTCCAGTTGTCACTTCTAGTTCCCAGTCGCCGCCTTTTGCTGCACTTCCGGTGAGGTTTTTGGAGGCGGCAACGTTGGTGTTTGTGAGTTGGGCGATGCGCTGGATGAAGGTGAAACCGTCTATTGGGTGTTTAGGATCGATCGCATATTCATTGTTGATCGCGTGTCGATCGTCTTTGGCGTATTCCTCCGATCCGCCGGGGGTTGAAACCCCCGTCTCATAGCGAAAGTCCTCTAAAGAGGACTGAATAGCGACCTTTTTTTTAGTCGGTTGAAACCGACTTGCGCTATGAGACGGGGAATTAATTCCCCGGCGGATTTTGGGACAAATGCGATATCCTGCTGCCACATTGCAACCGTAAATTAGAATTTCCCCCCCCCCCGCAAAAAAATCTGCCACTGCTGCAATTGCTGCGAATAAGTTGCCAAATTATCTAATGAAAACTCTCTCTTACCGATTTGCAAACTTCCCGGACTGCCGTGAGAAATGATGTGAATGCTGCTAATATTAGTCCGAGTTCCCAAAATCTCCGTAATTTGCTCGATCGCATCCCGATCCCGATCCAAAACAACTACTTCCGTCCCCAGTTTTACTCCGGCAACCAAACTTTGATAATCTTCTACTCTAGAGTCGATAAAGGCGATCGCACTTCCTGAAACTTGACAATTCAATTTTCGCATGATACTTATTCCTGGTTTAAAAAAGAGTGAAAATTTGTATCAAGCATAACGGTTGATTGCATAAAACTCTGTAAAGATTTGCTAAAGATGTATTGATACATATTCCCTCGATCGACCTTGGGAGTGCCAAGAGTGCCTCCCCCCCGCCCACGAGGGCAACCGCAGGGGGATTGCTTACAAAGAACGGGGATATACCAATGGGGTCGATCGCACTTTCTACGGTATTTTTATTAAATCAGGTGACTATTTGACAACTTGAGTGAGTTCTCATCAACTTTTCATCGACTTTTGATTAGACCTCTCCCATAATTAGGTTTTTGTGCAGATGGGACAAGGCGTAACGCAATGAAAATAGTTAAAATTATTAAGGAATGAGAATTAAATATAGCCTTTACCAAAAAGATGAGGTATGACTGACAGCTTATATAACCACTAAACGTATAGGGCTCGCATCCCAACTACGTCCGCGAATCTTTCTGAGAACCGCTATAACTTACAATTTGATGGTTCTTGTGGGATGGGCGGGACGCCCATCCCACAAACTTGTGTAAATTATTTAATTCGCGATCCTAAGTAATATTGCGGGCGATCGAGACTGCGATACAAAGGATATATCTAGAGGGTTTCAGTCTTAAGTTGACACAAATGTACTGCCAACTCTAGCCGGATCGACTGTCGCAATCTTGATCGCACTTAAAAAGATTATGGATCAATAAAATGTGCCCAAACATTCCCATCTGGCCCAGCCACTTGATTGACGTAACTGTAGGGATACATCAACTTTCTCCCCTCAGTATCGCTGTAGCCCGTGAGTGCATTTCCCCAAGGATCTTGCACGATATAACCCTGAGAATTGTAGCCAATTACAGTAAGAATGTGACCGGCCACAGTAAAATCTCCGGCTAAAACTACTGGCCGCCCATTCAGCAATTCCGATCGCACCTCGGCCCATGTGCGAGTCGTACTAAAACTCGTCTTAAACCCGTAAGCTTGAATCAGCGCCGAAAGCACGTTGTGATCCGTTTGAGAACCCTGGCCGGCATAATCGAAACACCACTGCAACAACTCATCCTCCAACTGTCCGCCCCACTGAGAACGAATGCCGTAATAATAAAGCACCATGGCGATCGAAGTTACGTTGCAAGTAGA
This sequence comes from Microcoleus sp. Pol8_D6, assembly GCF_036700965.1. NCBI lineage: Bacteria > Bacillati > Cyanobacteriota > Cyanophyceae > Oscillatoriales > Microcoleaceae > Microcoleus > Microcoleus sp. Pol8_D6. Next base: position 40,722 of record NZ_JAUBPW010000044.1, read on the forward strand.
CCAGTCAAAACGCGGATTGTCCCGCTGCGAAAAATAGGGCACGTTCAATTCCACATTGTTCGGAACCGGATCGAAAATTTTATCTCCCCGCTTGAACTGAACAAAACTAGGAAAAACATAACCTGTATTGCCAAAATTAGGCAGTTCTTCAGTCAGGGAAACTTTCAGGTGAGATCCTTCCGCACCGTAGCTGTTCACGCCGTAAACTCTACCTAAAGGCAGCGTAGTTTTCTCGCTACTGCTCAGGCTAGCAGAATCTACTGGGCGTTTTTTAAACACAGTTGCTTGCAGGATTGTCATCGTCAAAGCATCGGGGTCAAAGGGAACTTCTTTGCCGTCTTTTTTAATTTTAACGTCCTGCCAATAAATAAATCCGATATTGCCGAAACCGGGAATTGGTTGGGCGAGAGTTACTCGGAAATGCCCCAAAATGCAGGCATAGCCAGTGATGGCATAGGTAGTGCCTAAAAGTAGGTCAGCCATTTGATCGGCAGGCAGTTTAGATGAATCTTCGGGCTTAGCTTTAATCTGAGTTGTTTGAGTTACCAACAGTTGAGCGCTGACGTTGCTATTGGGTACGTCAGCTAGGTTAAATTTTAGGATTTGAGTACCTTTTGCCAACTGAACGTCAGGTTCATAAAAATAGCCAAAAGTGCCGATCGGCCAAATTGCTGAATCCAGAACCACCTTGAGATGCCCGTCAATAAATCCGTATTTACTCACCCTCAAAGTCTGACCTGCTTTGACAAAAACTTTTTGCTGATTGTTGAGCCGGGAAGAATCAAGGGGAGCTACCTTAAACAAAGTGTCAGAAACTATCTTTAAGGTCAAACCTTGTCCGACAGTTAGCGGATCGGAAGTTACGGTAATGTAAATTATTTGGCTGCCAGTAACGTTGCCTTTGCTGTCAGTTGCCCGCAACCTAAGCCACCGAGCTCCCGCTACGCTAAATCCTTTAGACAAATTAACTTGCCAAGTGCTGGCTTCTTGGTTTAGAGTGACGGTTAGGGGAAATTTATCCTCAGCTATCACGTCAATTTTTGCTGCTTGTTGCCGATCAAAAGTACCCCGAAGGACGATCGGCTGATTTACTAAAACTTCTGACGGCCCTTGATAAGTTAAATTCACAGCGGGATTAAAAGATTTGCCACCGCGGCTGAATTGCACAAAATCGGGATAAATGAAACCCGTATTGCCAAATTGCGGCAAATTCTCGGTCAGCGAGACTTTAATGTGGCTTTGTTCGATCGAGAATCCGGCAATTCCGTAAATCATTCCCGCCGGCAAGGTAATTTTTTCTTGGGGTGGCAGGCTAGCGGCATTTATCGGCCGCTTTTTAAACACAGTCGTTTTGATGATTGTCATCGTAACTGCATTTCTATCATACTCAATTCCCCTGCCATCTCGCAAAATTTGGACGTGCTGCCAGTACAGAAATCCCGAAGTTCCTAGGTTAGGAACTGCCCGAGCAAAAGCGACTCGAAAATGGTTTTCTACGCAAGCGTAGCCAAGAAGATTGAAAGTTTCTCCCAGGTTAAATTGTAATTTCTGAGTTGCTCCTAAAGTTCCAGAATCTACGGGGGTGAACTTTAACCAGGTCTTTTTGATCACCCACAGTAACTGCATTCCAGGCGGCGGGACCGGCAACTCGGCGCGATCGAATATGAGAATTTTTGCCCCTTTGGTGATGAGTACGTGTTTTTCGTAGAAAAAGCCGGACTTTCCCACCGGGTAAATTGGATTATTTAGTTGAACATTCAGATGTCCGTCTTCTAACTCGTAGTCGCTAACTTGATAAATTTTCCCTGCTGGTATGTCCGCTTTTTGCAGCTCGTTGAGATTGCTCGCGGGTAGTGTTCCGGCTTTGAATTTGGTATCTGTGAGAGTAATTAAAGTGAAAAATTGAGCGGGTGACACAGACGCAGGATTAACTTTGATGTTAATTGTTTGTTGGCCGATAACTTTGCCGGTCTTATCAGTTGCCCTCACCTGCACTGTGCGAGTTCCTGTGCTATCGAATCCTTTTTCTAAACTGATGTTCCAAATGCCTCTAGAGAGATTTATCCCTACATTCAGGGCATTTGAGCCTTCTGTTGCTGAAATCGCTGCTACTAGATTTTTGTCAAAAGTGCCAACTAAGACAGCGGCTCTATTGACCTCAATTTCTCGCGGGCCTAAGTAACTTAAAATAATGTTGCTGTTTGTCATTATCTATCCCCCTACCTACTTAATTATTCAGCTAAAGCAAGGATAACTTCTGATTTTATTAAACACAATGACCTGAACCAGGACAAAACCGCCCCTAGATTTAGCCTACGGGCGGTTAATGCCTTTTCCAGCATAAGTTTTTAATTATTGGCGGGAGTTGCCCCACAAATCTCACTTTAGGCGTAGAATAAGCACCTTAACCGAATATATGCCTGTTTAAGCGGATTTGTGGTGTAAGTTTTGAGGGAAAGAATTTAGTTTGAGTAAGTTGGTTCCCCCTGTACCTTTGACCCCTCATATCAAATGCGTTAGCATCGGAATAGTAAATTCGAGTTGACTGTTGACTGTTGACGGTTGACGGTTCACGGCGTCAACAGTCAACCGTCAACAGTCAACATCATGTATGAGTGTAACCGGAAATGATATCACTGGCTGAGTCAGGACTTACGAAAAAAACCCGGTTCCTAGGAGAAGATTGCCTATAGCAACGAGGCATCTTAGGAAGGAACCGGGTTTTTAGCCGTTTGGTGCGTGCAGGAGTGTTAGTGCGATCGGCTAAACTTCGACTAAACTATGGTGACAAGAATATCTTGAGCGTGAGTGTCAACTTTCATGGTTTCGCCCTCATAAACTTGAATGATTTTGCCAGTACCGTCGATGACGAAAGTAACGCGCTTGGCATAATCGCCTTTCTCGACATCGTAAGCTTTGGTAATCGTGCCATCAACATCTGCTAATAGCTGAAAAGGTAAACCGTATTTCTCTGTGAACTTTTGGTGCGATTCTTCGTTGTCTCGGCTGACACCGAGAACTACTATATCTTTGCCTTTGTATTCTTCATGGGCTGCTTTGAAGCTTTGGGCTTGTCTGGTGCAGCCTGGAGTGTCATCTTTGGGGTAGAAATACAAGATTACGGTTTTACCGGCGAATTCGGAGAGGGAGACGGTTTTGCCGTTGGTGTCTTTGGCGGTAAATTGAGGGGCAGCGCACCCAACTGGTAATGTCATAGTTTTGTTTCCCTTGTTTGGTTTTTCTTGCAGTTCCTCAACTTATTTTAGTGGGTTCTGTCGCTTTACAAGAGACCTTTGTTAAAAATCGCGTGAAGCGAAGCTATCCCGCTCTTAATCGCCCCCAACTCCATGACGTTAACCTTTACTGCATTTAACTTGTACCTAAGACGCGGGGTAAGAGTGCCTATTACACGCATAGTTTCAATACTGAGATATTGCACCATGGTCAATAATTCTTTTTTTAATAGGCTTTCCGGTCTGTTCCACAAAGAGTAGATTTTCTTGTGGAACAGGCCGGAAAGCCTGTTCCGCGACAATAGTGCAAGATGTGAGAATAGACATCTACTAAAAAGCAGATGTCTAATTGAATGTTCGCGGATTCTACACACCAACCGGTTAAGCAGCGGGCATCATAGACGGATCGATCGCAATTCCTAAACCTTCTGCAACTTGGCGGCCGTAATTCGGATCGGCTCGGAAAAAATGGCACAGTTGGCGCATCTGAATCTCCGGTTTTGCTGCACTCAAACTTTCCACAATGTTAGCTATAAGCCGCTGCTGTGCGTCGGGTTTCATCAAGCGATAAAGGTCTCCTGCTTGGGTATAATCGTCATTGCCCTTACGGTGATCGTAGCGATCGACTTTGACATTTCCTAAGTCCCAAGCTGGGTCAGCATAAACACAGTTTTGCTTCGGCGCATCCTCGTGGCTGTTGGGTTCGTAGTTCGGCCCGCTACCACCGTTGTTACCCGGTGCCATTGCGCCATCCCGTTGATAGTGCATCACCGGGCACTTTGGTTGATTGACGGGCAATTGCTGATAGTTTGCACCGAGACGGTAGCGTTGAGCATCTGGATAAGACATGATGCGAGATTGCAGCACTTTGTCGGGAGAGAAGCTAATACCTGGAACGACATTAGAAGGAGAAAATGCCGCCTGTTCTACCTCAGCAAAAAAGTTTTGTGGATTGCGATTGAGTTCAAGAATTCCCACGTCAATTAACGGAAACTCTGAGTGCTTCCACACTTTTGTTAAGTCAAAGGGGCTTTCGCGATACTCGGCGGCTTGGGCTTCAGTCATTACTTGAATGCAAAACCGCCATTTGGGATAATTACCTTGGTCGATCGCCTCAAACAAGTCACGAGTGGCATGATCGGGGTCTTTGCCTTTGATCTGCGTCGCTTCTTCGGCGGTGAAATTTTCAATACCTTGCATGGTTTTGAAGTGGAATTTGCACCAAACCCGTTCGCCTTGAGCGTTGATGAGGCTGAACGTATGGCTGCCAAAACCGTCCATGTGGCGGTGGTTTTTCGGCGTACCGCGATCGGAAAACAGAATAGTTATTTGATGCAAAGCTTCTGGACTCAGCGACCAGAAATCCCACTTTGCGTCAGCATCTTTGAGATGCGTTTGGGGATGGCGCTTTTGGGTGTGGATCAAATCAGGGAATTTGAGCGGATCGCGGATGAAGAAAACAGGGGTGTTGTTGCCTACTAAATCCCAGTTTCCTTCTTCAGTGTAGAACTTCATCGAAAAACCTCTGGGGTCACGTTCGGCATCCGCTGAACCTTGTTCGCCGCCTACCGTAGAGAAGCGGAGGAGAACTTGAGTTTCTTTGCCAACTTCTGAGAATAGCTGAGCTTTGGTGTAGCGAGTAATGTCATGGGTGACGGTGAACGTGCCAAATGCAGCGGCTCCTTTGGCATGGACAACGCGCTCAGGAATGCGTTCCCGGTTGAAGTGAGCCAGTTTTTCCATCAGGTGAAAATCCTGCATGAGGATAGGCCCGCGTTCACCTGCTGTCAAGGAATTCTGGTTATCTGCAACCGGAATTCCGCTAGCGGTTGTCAATGTTTTGTCTTCGGTCATAGTGGGTAAATCCATTGCTGCATCCTAAGTATTCTATACCTTTCTGGGGCCCTGGTGTTTCTGCGGTGGTAATTCTCAGATGGGCGATCGGGTGTTATATTATTGGTGTGTTTTCAAAATTTACTGAATCAATTAAAACTAATTTACCAATTAAATATGATTAATTTATACATTGTTTTTTTTAGAAAAAAAGCTGATTATTTGGTTTCTTTGTGTACGGTTTCTATAAACCGGGCGAGGTGAGTTGATTTAATCGGGACTTACACATCAAAAGCAAAGAAACCGGGTTTTTTAGATTTCGGCGCGCTGTAATGCGTCTTCTGGGCAAAAAACCCGGTTCTGATTAGCTGTGGGTAAGCCTTATTAATTAAACTTCAGTCGGTTGTTTTTGGGACTCTAGCCAGCGATCGTAAGCTGTGCGATCGCCTCCGAATGAATCAAGGGTGACGGGCGATCGCTCATATTGCTTGAGTGGAGTATTTTCTAGTGGTTTGTAAGCGCAATAGCAAATACAAATTGAGTCAAACTCTGCACCATAGGGGGCGGGAATTTCAGGAGTGTATTCGTGAACTTTCACAACTTCCCAGCCGCTGTCTCTGAAATGAGTTGATGCACTGGGAAACATTGGATCGATCGCACCCTCGACAACAACGCTTTCGGTTAAACGATAGCCCGGTGCTGGGGATGGCTTACCACTAGAGTCATAATGCTCGGCTATTGTCCCAATTAATGACTTAACCGATCCGGCATTAGCTACTCGGTAAAAGCTTTCTCCTACTTTTGTTTCGGTGAGTGAACGGTATTTTTCCAGTTCGCCTTTGTCTGCTCGGAAAATAATGTATTTACGCATTTTCTTTTCTCTCCTTCAGGTAATCACCTTGACTCAAGTCCATTGGCGACGGCGGAAACTCGCAATTTCCCTCAAAAATGCAATCAACGCTCAAAATAGAATTGCCAGTCTCTTCTACATTTTTAAGCTGCCAACCGTATTTTTCTTCCATATTAGTGCAAGCCTCTTCGCTTGTAGCTGCATGACGCGTCTCGTTTTTTTCGTCATGATACCGAGGTTGTGACATAATTAATATGCTCCCTTGTTGGTTGTTTCAACATTTGGAGTAGTCAGTCGTCTTGTCCGGGTGTTGCCGCAATCGGACAAGACGCTTGTCCTTGATTTATAGTATACAGCCAGCTATCTGTATAATATCTATCTTTAATTTTTCAGGTAAAATCCGATAGATTTTTACACTGCGCTCGTCATAAAAAGTTCCGATAGTTTGGTTTATTTCTGTGGAAAAAATGTTTTTTGGGGCAAGGTAATACTCCCGAAAAATCTCTTGATAAACTCAAAGAGGCTATTGAGTTAGTGGGTGATATATCCTATGAATCTGAAGTTGATTTCAGTCATATTTCTATTAATTAATTCTCCCAAATTATGAGTTTTGAAGACAAAAAAGCTTCAAATAATTATTAACTCAGAAAACTTGATTCCTAAAAATATTTATTTCGCTTTAAAGCCTGTAGAAAATTTTGTATAATTTTCATGACTCAAATTTGACTCTAAATCTGCAATCATAAAAAATATATAGCAATCCTAAATCAGTTGTAAAAATATGTAGGGGTAGTGCCCCCGTGCCTACCCCCCACGGATCGGGGCAACCACGGGGGGTTTGCCCCTACAAAAATTACACAATTTATTTAGAATCGCTATAGTGCCTATTCAGAGGTTCTCTCAATGACTTTTATCCCATCCGAAGCGTTTAAATCTATTAGTTATCCCGATCGCACTGTCAAAAGAGCCGATCGCGCCGTCCGCTGTTCCCCTTTTCAATTACACTTCTTCCAGACCATCCGCGATAACAGCGTTTTCCTAACTGCGATCGCCTCAAATTCCGGTGTCGAAAGCGGCTACACGCGATCGCCCGTATCCGAACTCGCAGCCGAAAATTCCCTGCTGTGGCTGATCCAAGTCGGCGTACTGCGACGGGAAGTAGACGGACAAGGCATTACCGACAGTTTTCGCCTCACGCCCCTGGGCCGCCAACTCGTGGAAAAATGGGAACAGGAAGGACAGGGAGTGCCGGCCGCGTCTTTGTGCGATCGTATGGGAAATGCCGTCAGCCGCGGGTTCGGACTATTTCTATGACCTTTTCTCGCTTGCTGCTACAGTCCGACAGGGAATGAATTCCCTGTCTCATAGCGAAAGTCGGTTAAAACCGACTGCAAGTGTCAATTCAATTCGATGTTGAGTTTCGCAGAAAACCGACTGCAAGTCTCAAATTAACTCGATGTTGAGTTTCGCATTGCACGTTAATCAACCTCCTCAGTCCTCTTGCAGAGGACTTGCGCTATGAGACAGGGATTTCAATCCCTGTCGGACTCGCCGTCAAACGAGTTAGACCGCGATCGCACCATAGCAGTTTTTGAAGAACCGGGCGATCGCATCCCCGTTCCAACCTTTGCCGAATCCTTTAATCTCACCGTCGCTGAAATGTTCAGTTGGCTGACTCAGTAGCGCCACCTCGATTTATGAATGATTTAACCGCAGAGGGCGCAGAGGGCGCGGAGGAGGGAGAAGAGAGATCGCCCTACGGATTTGCTCCGATCAAATGTGCGGTCGATCGCCTATACTAAAATATCTGGTTGTCAGCTCTTCAATGACGAGAGATGACTAAAGTTGTCACTACAAACTTAATTATGATTATTTAACCGGACTTGATATCATCTTTCAAATAACCGCTAACTACTAACAACTAACTACATAAAACGTTTCTCAAAAATGGAAGCTAAATCTTACAAAGATACGGTAAACCTGCCCAAGACCAAGTTTGATATGCGCGCCAACGCCGTCAAGCGCGAACCAGAATTGCAACAATTTTGGGCCGATCAAGAAATCTACGATCGCCTTTCGGAAAATAACCCAGGCGACTTGTTCATCCTGCACGACGGGCCACCCTACGCCAACGGACAACTCCACATCGGCCACGCCCTCAACAAAATCCTCAAAGACTTTATCAACCGCTACCAAATGCTGCGGGGCAAAAAAGTCCGCTACGTGCCCGGTTGGGATTGTCATGGATTGCCGATCGAACTTAAAGTATTGCAGAACATGAAATCGGAGGAGCGGCTCAATCTTACGCCGATCGAACTCCGCCGCAAAGCCGCCGCCTTCGCGCAGCAAACGATGGAACAGCAGCGCGAATCCTTCCAGCGCTACGGCGTTTGGGGGGACTGGGAACACCCGTATTTAACCCTGAAGCCCGAATACGAAGCCGCTCAAATCGGCGTTTTCGGTCAAATGGTGCTCAAAGGCTACATCTACCGAGGCTTCAAACCGGTTCACTGGAGTCCGAGCTCGAAAACAGCCCTCGCCGAAGCCGAATTGGAATATCCAGAAGGCCACACGTCGCGCAGCATCTACGTCGGCTTTCATCTGAGAAAATTGTCAAAATCTTTGCAAACGAAGCTCAAGCGCTATATGCCGAGCCTCTGGGCGGCGATTTGGACGACTACCCCCTGGACAATTCCGGCCAACTTGGCGATCGCAGTTAATCCCGAATTGACTTATGCGGTGGTAGAACCGCCGGCAAATTCCCACATCGCACAACAATTTATGTTAGTAGCTGTCGATGCGGTCGATCGGCTGTCGGCAACTTTTAACACTGAATTAAAAATACTTGCCACCTTCAAAGGCAAAGAATTAGAAGGCTGCATCTATAAACACCCGCTGTTCGATCGCGAAAGTCCAATTGTTGCCGGTGGTGACTACATTACCGCTGACTCAGGAACCGGATTGGTGCACACCGCACCCGGCCACGGACAAGAAGACTTTATAGTAGGAAAACGCTGCGGTTTGCCAGTTTTAACGCCCGTAGATGAGAACGGAAATTTCACCGCAGAAGCCGGACAGTTCGCAGGTTTAAATGTCCTCGGAAATGGCAATGCCGCAGTGATTGATGCCCTTGCCGAAGCAAATTGTTTGATTAAAGAGGAAAGTTACGCTCACTCTTATCCTTACGATTGGCGCACGAAAAAGCCGACTATTTTTCGGGCGACGGAACAGTGGTTTGCCTCGGTTGAAGGGTTCCGAGATGAAGCCTTAAAAGCGATCGCCGATGTGAATTGGATTCCCGCCCAAGGGGAAAATCGGATTACTGCCATGGTGGGCGATCGATCGGATTGGTGCATCTCCCGCCAGCGGACTTGGGGCGTTCCGATTCCCGTATTCTACGACGAAGAAACCAACGAACCGCTGTTAAATGAAGAAACGATCGCCCATGTGCAAGCCATCTTTGCCGAACGCGGTTCGGATGCTTGGTGGGAATTGTCGATCGCCGAATTACTGCCGGAATCTTACCGCAATAACGGTCGCACTTACCGCAAGGGAACCGACACGATGGATGTGTGGTTTGACTCGGGTTCTTCCTGGGCGGCTGTTGCCAAAGGTCGATCGGAATTAAACTATCCTGCTGATATTTATTTGGAAGGTTCAGACCAACATCGCGGCTGGTTTCAATCCAGCTTGCTGACCAGTGTAGCAACTAACGGCGTTGCTCCTTACAAAACAGTTTTGACTCACGGTTTTGTGCTCGATGAAAAAGGCCGCAAGATGAGCAAATCTGAAGGCAATGTCGTCGATCCGGCAGTCGTAATTAAGGAATATGGAGCCGATGTTTTGCGGTTGTGGGTGTCTTCGGTAGACTACTCGGCAGACGTGCCGTTGGGCAAAAATATTCTGAAACAGCAGTCGGATGTTTACCGCAAAATTCGCAACACAGCTAAGTTTTTGCTGGGCAATTTGCACGACTTCGATCCGGCGAAAGATGCCGTTGCTTACGAGGAATTGCCGGAACTCGATCGCTATATGCTGCACAGAATGTGCGAAGTATTTGCGGAAGTCCAAGATGCTTTTGAAAGCTTCCAATTTTCCCGATTTTTCCAAACTGTGCAGAATTTCTGCACGGTGGATTTGTCGAATTTTTACTTGGATATTGCCAAAGACAGACTTTACATCAGCGCGACAGATACCCTTCGCCGCCGCAGTTGTCAGACGGTGATTGCAATTGCTGTGGAGAATTTAGCAAGGGCGATCGCACCTGTTTTGTGTCACATGGCTGAGGATATTTGGCAGTACCTTCCCTATCCGACTCCTTACAAGTCCGTGTTTGAAGCGGGCTGGGTACAAATTGATGCTTCATGGCACAATCCAGAATTGGCTACTCGCTGGCAGTATTTGCGGCAAGTGCGCGGTGAAGTTAACAAGGTTTTGGAAAAAGCCCGGATGGAAAAGGCGATCGGTTCTTCTTTGGAAGCTAAGGTTTTATTGTACGTTCCCGATGTCGAGAAAAGAGAGCAATTGCAAGCTTTGAATCCCAGCAGCCAAGAATTGGTGGATTATGTGCGATCGCAAAATTCAGTCATCGAGTTAGCAGCAGAGGAGAAAGCAAAAGCAGCACAAGATCAACAGGAAGAACAAGCGGCAAAAGTTGCCAAAGTCTTGACAGAAAACACAGTTTATGTTGAGGCAGAAACGATAGAAAAGGGCGATCGACTTTCTCAGATAGTAGAGTATTCTGTCCCTGAACTGTCTGCTTCAGATTCGCAGCCAATCTTAGATCAAGCCGCCGAGTTTGTAGCTAATTTGCCTGAATACGCGGGCAACTTTTTTACAGAATACCAACAAGTTTTGGTAACACTTGGGCTGTTAGCCTCTGTGTTAGTAACGGGCAGAGTAACGCTGGCGATTTTGGATACGATGAATCAGATTCCGATGTTGGGAGGCTTCTTTGAAGTCGTCGGCATCTTATTTACAATCTGGTTTGCTTTCCGTCACTTGTTGTTTGCCGCCAACCGTCAAAAAATTGCAGAACAAATTGATTTCCTGACAGCAGATGTGGTGGGCCGGAGTACGGCGCTTGTACTTGCAGAAACCAAGGCGATCGTCCTCGCACCGGCATTAGATAGAACGCTTGTGCTTGTAGAAACACAGGCGATCGTACAAACAGCCCCAGCCGAAAAAGTGTTTGTAGAAACACCCCAAATCCCGCAAGCAGAAGTAATTGCGATCGAACCCAAACCCGAAATTCCTGCTTCCATAGCTGCAGGGCACGATTCTACAATGACCGGCAACGGTGTAGACGAACTGCGGTATTTGTTCATTACTTCGGAAGTGGAACTGGTAGAATCGAATGCAATCCTGCAAGAATTGCCGTACAGTTATCAGTCTCCCGAGTTGGCGATTGGTGTAGTGAAAGCAGACGGGGAAAAGTGCGATCGCTGCTGGAATTACTCGACTCATGTCAGCGAGTCGATCGAACATCCGCTAATTTGCGAACGCTGCGTATCAGCAGTAGACGGCAAATTCTAACGTAGGTGGCGCTTCGGGAAAAATTCTTGAGTTTGTGGTAGCCACATTCAGCCCGAAGCGCACCTTACAATAACTTCATTTGCTTATTTCTGATTAAAAAAACGGCAGACGATTTCGCCAGGGTTGTTTTGTCCAAACGCCAAAACAGTTCCATCTTTCTTAACTGTAGTGCGATCGCGGCAATTGTAGACTTCCAGAGGCTGTTTAACTCCATCAACACTCAGAATTACCCTGTATTCCCAATAGTTTTTCGCACTGCGTTTGATATCGACAATGCAAATCTCGCGCCCTTGATAATTGCGGCATACAGATGCCTCAGCAGCAAGCGCCCAGAAAAAAGATATTAATAGCAACAAGTAGCAAACACATTTCCTCATCAGCCAAATCACTAAGTTTTATCTTACGTTTTTTGATAATCAAGTGACAGTATAGTAATCCTCAATGATTCAGATAAATTTGTAGGGGTAGTGCCCCCGTGCCTACCCCCTATCTATCGGGCAACCGGGCATGGGATTGCCCCTACAATAATTATGCAAATGATGCGAGGATTGGTATATTTGGCAAGCGACTTAGCAACTGCGATCGCCCTCAAGTGGCAACATCGTAAGATAGCTGAACCATACCAGAACTATATGTCTGACATCCAGTTAACTGCAAAGCTGTAGTATTTATGGGATTAACAAATAAAGGAATTCCCTCGCCTAAAATAAGCGGATGAACCGAGAGAATCACTTCGTTGACAAAGTTTTGATTCAGGAAATCACGAATCAGCAGAGAACCTCCCACCAACCAAATATTTTTGCCCTCAAGCAATCGTAAATCATTGACAAAATTCTCTAAATCTGTTACCACTTCGACATCAGAAGTGGCTTGAAAATCTAGATTTTTCGTAAAAACATAACTCTTTTTTTCCTGGTACGGATACTCGCCAAAAGTTAGAACTTGTTCGTAAGTTTTCCGACCCATGAGAACCGTATCGATGCTATCTAAGAATTTAGTATAACCGTAATTTTGGTCTGTAAACAGCCAGTCAATATCGCCATTCGATCGCGCGATATAACCGTCCAAACTAGATGCAATGAATAGTACAATTTTACGCATGGCAAAACCCAGGTTTTTGGAATAATTGGGGCTATCGTCGCCCCAACTACCTTAATTTTAAATGATTTAGTGTCGTGACGGTAGCTTGAGTTCGATACCCAGCTTTTGACCCACATCGATCGCCGTATTAGCAAAATCAGTCACGCCAGCGATGCCAACTCCGATCGCAGTACCCGCCGCTACAAGAGCTGTTAAGCTTTTCTTTAATCGAGTTTTATTCCATTGATTTTCCGGTTTCTTGATTTCGGTTTCGACATCTTCAATATCGATAATTATCCCCTCGCGGATGTCTTCGGGAAACTGATCGGCGGTTTGACGCATCGAGGAAATCAGTTTGAAAAGTTCGGCGGTATTGGTGTTATTGTTTTGCAGGGATTGATTGCCAGCAACTTCGGCACTGTTCGACGAACCGCCGATATTGCCGGAAAAGTTAGCACCTTGAAAAGCACCTTGAAAGTTGTGGGTTTCAGAAGAATTTTGAGTCATTTTTGCTTCGGCTTTATTAATAATTGGTCTACTAACAGCTAGTTTAGCGATATCTACAAGGTCGTCATATTCTCTTCCGTATTTTTCCATTTCTCGATCGCCCATTTGGTTTCTGCGCCGAAGTTCGATCGACTCATACCCATCCAGCAACGGCCGCAAATCCAGTTTAAGTTTAAGTTTGCCAACGCGCACCGTATTCTCGCCCATCTCCTCCAATCCTAGCAACTCCTCGTAATCCAGCGGATCGGCATCGGGATAACCCGGAACCGGCACCCATTGACTGATTTCCAGATTCGCAAAAGAATTGTGGATTTTGCTAAACGTATCGCGGATCAGACTCAGAAAAGAACGCCGCGTCGATTCCCGCCCGCTAACAGCAATGAAGATTTTCTCATCTTCCGGGTCAGATTTGATCCGGGCGATGTTGTACACCTCAGCGCCTTCGGTGTACTCCAGCATAACCCCCGTGCGCCAGTGGGTGCAGTTGTGGATTTTCTCGTGCATGAGGACGATGAAGCGCGAGAGGATGCTGTCGGGGAGGATGCGGTAGTGATATTGAAATTCCAGGGTGTCGCCTTGGAGTTCGGTGTTTTCCGGTTGTTCTTTCGGCAAGATGCCGGGGATGAGGAAAGTCGGCGCGGGACAATGGCTGACGGGGAAGCAGAGTTCAAATTCGCCCATCAACCCGGTGAGGCAGTGGTAGCGGTGGCTGGGATATTTATTTGAGTCGAGGATGCGGCTGAGGTCGGCGTAGGTGAGAATGCCTTTGGTTTTGACTTTGAGTTCGTTGTCGCTGAGGAGGGCATAGATGCCTTCAGTCACCCAGTGGGGATTGAGGATGTTGGTGGATTGCAGGATGGGGTGTTCGCGGAAGTTGAGGACAATGCCCAGGTTGTGCAGCAGTCCGATCAGTTGGGTTTGGTCGGTTTCTTCAAAGATTTTTTCTTTGGCGCAGATGGTGGCGTATTCGCTGATGCTGATGATGTCTTTGTCGAGGTTTTCCAGGCGCTGCTTGACTTGGAACCAGCTTAGCCGCAAAGGATCGTAGACTTCTTTGAGTTGGGAGATTTCCGTGTGGATGGCGCTGCGGAGTTCGTCTATTCCCGTTCCGCTTTGGCAGGAGGTTTCGATAATCGCTTTGATGTTGGGATATTTGTCGCGCCAGGCTTTGCGGTTGAGATCCAGGGGTTGTTCGTCGCACTTGTTGCCCACGAGGATGACGGGGGATGCGCCGCCAAAGCTTTCGATCAGTTTCAGCCAGTATTCGAGGCGGTTTTCGTCTTCGCTGGTGCGGCAGTTGCACACGAGGAGGTAGAGGCTGCGTTTGGTAAGGAAAAATTGGTGGGTGGCGTGGTTGATTTCTTGTCCGCCGAAGTCCCAGACGTTGAGTTTGACCGGTTGGGTGTTGACTGTAATTTTCCAGTCTGTGATGTTGAGTCCGTCGGTTTGGGGCTCGTTGAGGTTGTATTTGTTGTCGATGAGGCGGTTGATCAGGGAGGTTTTTCCGACGCTGCTTTGCCCGACGAGGTGGACTTTGGCTTCGTTGAGGGGGCGGACTTCGCCGCTGCGGAGTTGGCGGAGGTAGTTGAAGATGTCAGCGGGAGTACCGGGTTTATATTTGTCGCCGAGGACTTCTGGAGAAATGGGCAGGGGATTGCCGCGGAGGTCGAGTTTTTCAAGTTTTGGCAGTGTTTCCCAGCATTCAGGAATTTTTTCAATCTGATTATTTCTGAGGTTAAGTTCTGTCAGATTCGACAGTTGGGCGATCGCCTCTGGGATGGCTGTAATCTGATTGTTACTGAGGTTAAGTTCTGTCAGATTCGACAGTTGACCGATCGCCTCTGGGATAGCTGTAATCTGATTGTTACTGAGGTCAAGATGTCTCAGATTCGACAGTTTGCAGATCGCATCTGGGATGGAGGTAATCTGATTGTTAGTGAGGAAAAGCAGTCTCAGATTCGACAGTTTGCAGATCGCATCTGGGATGGAGGTAATCTGATTGTTAATGAGGAAAAGCAGTCTCAGATTCGACAGTTGCGCGATCGCCTCTGGGATGGAGGTAATCTGATTGATCGTGAGGTCAAGCTCTGTCAGATTCGACAGTTGCCCGATCACCTCTGGAATTTCGGTAATCTGATTGAACATGAGGTGAAGCTTTGTCAGATTCGACAGTTGCCCGATCGCCTCTGGAATTCCGGTAATCTGATTGAGCATGAGGTGAAGCTCTGTCAGATTCGACAGTTGCCCGATCGCCTCTGGAATTTCGGTAATCTGATTGCCATGGAGGTCAAGCTGTGTCAGATTCGACAGTTGCCCGATCGCCTCTGGGATGGAGGTAATCTGATTGCTACTGAGGTCAAGCTGTGTCAGATTCGACAGTTGCCCGATCGCTTTTGGGATGGAGGTAATCTGATTGCTACTGAGGTCAAGCTGTGTCAGATTCGACAGTTGCCCGATCGCTTCTGGGATGGAGGTAATTTGATTGTTCCAGAGGTCAAACCGTGTTAGATTTGAAAGTTGCCCGATCGCTTGTGGAATTTGGCTGATCTGATTGTTCCAGAGGGAAAGTATTTTTAAGTTGGTTAATTGAAGAACAGCATCCGGAAACTCAGTTAACTTATTATCGAGCCATCCTTCTTTCTCCTCATCCCACTTCCCCAACACCAACGTCTCAAGCTGCGTGCACTTGCGAATCTCCGGCGGCAATTCCTCCAACCCCAAGCCCGCAAAATCCAATTCTGTCTGACCTTCCAAAGCGGCTTTGTCGATTAACTGCAACAACTCCTCTCTCGTCATGCCCTTTGTCTCTCGGTAGGATTCATTTTATTATGACAGGAATTTTCGCTTGGTGGGGAGTTGCCCGCGCGTCACAATCAAAGAAACCGGGTTTTTTTTGTTTCTACACTGTCATGCGTCTTCTGGGCAAAAACCCGGTTTCTGAGCGAGACATCACAACTATAATAAAATAACCGTTAAAAGAGGAAAGCCAATGGTGACGAGCCTGAATGTGGATACGGGACTGCTGCAAGAGGCGATCGAACTTGAGGGAGAAATTGAGTTCGAGACTCTAGTTGAAATTGCCTTGCGCGAATACATTCAACGCCGCAAACAGCCACAGAATCTCGAACTTAGCTTTGGAGAATCCCTCAGTGCATTTCGTGAAAAATATCAACTGCACGAACTCGGTTTAAATCCTGATGAAATTTGGGGAGAAGTTCGCGATCGAACTTTTGCAGGACGCGAGGTCATCTTTGAATGACCCTGCGTTATTTACTCGATACCAACATTATCTCGGAACCTGTTCGTCCTCTTCCGAATGCGAATGTGATGACTAAACTAATTGAGGCAAAATCCACAGTTGCGATCGCCTCGATAGTTTGGCATGAAGTTCTGCTGGGCTGTTATCGAATGCCAGATTCTAAGCGTCGCCGTGCGATCGAAGCTTATCTTCAGGAAGAAGTGAAAGTAAAATTACCGATTTTGCCCTACACCCAAGAAGCGGCTGAGTGGTTCGCTAAAGAACGAGCAAGACTCATCCCGATCGGGCTTACACCGTCTTATGCTGATGGGCAAATTGCAGCGATCGCTAAAGTCAATAATCTGATTCTGGTGACACGAAATGTTGCTGATTACGCAAACTTTCAAGACTTGGCAATCGAAAACTGGTTTTCTTAAACTTAATCCATTTAATCATCGGTTTGATGAAAAACTATAATGCGATTGATTTTTTCGCGGTGGCGATCGTAAGGAGTTTTTGGTTTAGTGGCGAGAAATACCCCGATCAACCGGGTTGCTCAGTTATGCCTATGATACCTACTTACTTAAACTTTAGCTAATCTAAATATAAACACATAATAAACCTCAATATGATGTTTTTTCTCAACAGATGACAAAGGGTGATAAGCTGGGAATAGGAAGTTATACCACTTCTCCAAAAATGTGCTACAATAGCACTTCTAGCAAAAGGACGATTGTATGAAAGTAAATTACCAAGAAA